>CAYWBF010000318.1:0-3447 GCA_964456085.1 uncultured Eubacteriales bacterium | reverse complement strand
GGTTGTTTTCCGCTGCCACAGTTACAGCAAACAGATATTTATTTGTTTCCAATATTTTTCGTGAGCCTTTGGGCAGAGCGTTGTTTTTGCGCTCAAGGACAATAAGGCTCATTAAAAACACAGGCTTAGTAGTTTTGTTTTGCGGCTCGTAGTAAAAATTAATTTTATCAAGGAACTGGGATTTTGCCGTAGTTTTATCCTTGTTTGCACTCATATAGGCAATCCAAAGCCTTGGAGTATCAAAATAAAATTCTGCCCGTTCCCCATTAATCTTCCCTTCGTTAAGGTCAATTTTGTTCACGGAGTTAATTTGCCCTCCGTATACCCTACCGGAAAAGCAGTAAGCCAATATTAAAATTAACAGGAAAACCCTCATAATTTTTCACCAACCGTATTTAGGGTGTAAAGTCATAGCTCTCATCAGTGCTTGGTGTGTAATAAACTCTATTGTCAGGGGCGGTTAGGTCTGTAACCGTAGGCTCCTTCGGAATAAGCGTCATTGTGATTCTATGCTCTTTAGTATCAATAGTATATGGAAGGTCTTGACGGACATAGCCTTCCTTCTTAGTAGTAATGTTGTGCTCTCCGTATTCAATGCTAGTTTCCACAGGTGACTGCCCTACAAAAATCTCGTCAATATAAATATCCACACCGTTTATAGGGTATGTGGAGATATACAGCTTAGACATGGGCAGCTCTTTTGATAAGATTGCAGTAACCTCCTTGGAGGCCTCATTCATAATGATTCTGTCCTCCCAAGGTAAGAACCCAGTCTTTTCAACGGTTACGGTATACTCACCAAATCCAAGCTCAATAGGCTGTCCGGCATCTTTTACCTCGCCGTCTATTTTAAGCACATAGTCCTTCTCGTCACACTTAACAATCAAAATACCGCTCTTTACCTCAACCTCGCCAAGGTCAAGTACAAAAGGCACGTTCTTTACCACTACAACCTCTTTAACAAAAGGAGTTATATTTGCACCCTTTATAACAACTCTGTGCTCGCCCTCCGGCACCTCAATAGTATCAGCTTCCTCCAATGACATAAATACACTGGTGTCGACCTCAACCGTTCCATCAATTATTTTGTCTTTGTTTGTCAATACTATGCTAGAATGGCTTTTAATTATTTCAATGTGTAGAACCTTATTTTTCAAGCCCCTCATAGTCACCAGGTCAATATCTGTAATATCCTTTATGGAGGCTTCCTTGTGGTCATTGGTTATTATAGTTTTATCGTCGTACTCGTAAGTGTCGTTGCCAATGGTCACTGTTTTGTTTACTGTGTCAACCTTAAGCCCCGACACAAGGCTTTGTATCCATGACTGGCTGCTTGCAGATAGGCTTACCAGCTTGTTGTCCTCAGGGTAAAAGCTTGCGTCTACAATATCGCCCAGCCTTAGCTCAGAAAAAACCACCGCTTGGCCATATTTGTTTTTTAAGGCTGTATTGCCTGTTACATAGAAGCTGTACTCCTTGTAGGTTGCTGCGTCCATTATGGCTATAGGAACGTCAGACTTGGAAATTTCTGATATTATGCCTGTTATTTGATTAACCTCTTTAAAAGCAACCTCCGAAGGTGCTGGGGTTTCAATCTGTCCTTTCGGTGTACTGCTTGCCGAAAGTCCCTTGGTGTTTATAAATGAGTTAAAAACTATTGCGAAGATTACTATACAAATAACTACCCCAGTAAAAAGTGTTACAATATAAAAATAAGCAAACTGGGATGGCTGTGGCCGTGACCTGCGCCGCTCCGGTTGTCTTTGCTGTCGCTGCTGTCTTTCTCTCACTCGCTCCCTTGGTGATGGCTTTGGCTTGCCTCCACCGTAAGGACTGTTGTAGGACGGCTCATAGATTACTCCGTCCCGTTTTATATTTATCCGTTTATTGTTTCTATTTTTGCTTTCCATATGTCACCTCGCTTGGAAACATTGTAATGGTTTTGACGTAATTTTTCAAGGCGATTCCTATAGAAAAAAAGTGCAACAAAACAAATAACGTAAGTCATATCTGTTTTGTTGCACTTTTTTAAGGAATAACTGATTTATTATGAAAATTTTATGTGCTAGGGGTAACGCTAGGGGATTTTGGGGAGTGCCGCTCCCCCAAGGTTTTCTAACATAAAGTAAATTCCTTTTTTATGCTGCTAACATATTCTTCATACTTTGCCTTCTCAGAAATTATTCCCTCTATTCTAACAGTTAATGCGCTTGGAGTCCAAGAGCGCTTTTTTGAATAGTACATGCCGCAGATTTTTATGAACCTGCCGGGGATTTGGAGCAGGTAGTATATGGTTTCTATATCCTCCGCCGATAATGGATTGTACTTGCTGTAAATCCAAAGAATTTCCTCCAGGCCTAAATAATCCTCGGGGAGCTTTTTACCGTAGCGTTGAATAAGTGACGCTAAATCCTTCAAGGGAGTATCAATAGTACAGCCTGTGAAGGAGGTTATATGTAAATCCTTTTTGCTAATTAATATGTTTTCCTCTTTTAAAAGGTTGTGGCAGATAGAACGCTCCACCAAGGCTCTTGCCTCTAATGCGGCTATGTCCGTTTTTATTAACCCGTCTAGGGACAAAGCCAGCTTATCTATGTAATAATCATAATTTTTCAAAAACAGCACATCGAAGTCGGAAAGCCTGCTTTGTGTTTTAAGCCGTTTTTTGATTGCTAAAAGCCTAGCCATGTCCTTTTGGAGTCCGTTGGTAATGCTTATAGGCTCTTGCTGCTCTGTATCCATATTTTTTAAAAGCCTGTGCATTATGGCAAGCGCTTTAATTATTTTTTTAAATTCTTCCTTTAAGGCAAAGCTAGAGGGGCGCCCGTCCAAATAATCGCTCATTGTATAAACCTTATCCTCAAAAATAAAATAAGGTTTATTGATGGCAGATAAATAAAACCTGTCGGTTTGAAAAAAGCCTTGGCTTGCTAGGTGCTCCTTGCACAAATGGGCAAGGCTTATGCTTTCCAGGCTGTCAAAGCACTTTTTTATTACCCTTATGCCCTCTTCCTCATAAACCAAGTAGCTATTTTTATCCTTTATTATCTTGCTTGGCTTAACAAAAAACCCCTTTAACACTTGCTTGCTAAGTTCATCCATTAATGAACACACCCTTCAATTTCTCTTCTCGCCCATTCTCTAGGGGAAGTATGGCAGCTCAAATCCTTTTTAATACACGACCCAATTCCTTTTCCCCGTGTATTTTTATTTTATGAGAAGAAGGCTTGAAATATGAATCATTAAGCCAATCTTTAAACTTCCAACAAAATTTTTTAAAAAAATATAAAAAAGTGCTTGACTTATTCCATAATATGCTCTATACTAACATTCGTCGCAAGGATAACAAACAAACACACGACATAAGCGACAAGTGACAAACATAGTTTGGCTCAATAGCTCAGTTGGTTAGAGCGCTGGCCTGTCACGCCAGAGGTCGAGGGTTCG
>CAYWBF010000317.1:0-3462 GCA_964456085.1 uncultured Eubacteriales bacterium | reverse complement strand
CATCAGTGGTTAAGCCGCCAGCAGGGACTACCATTTGCACATGGGGATGCAAACATAGATTTTGCCACCATGTGTGCAATAAAAAAACGAAGTTCGGCTCCATGTTAATCGGGATGGCGCTTTTTCTTTGCCGAACTTCGCTTTTTTCCTAAGATCAAAAAAAACGAACTTGTCTATTATTAGTCAAACACTCGTCTATTCTTTTTGATAATTTTATCACGACAACACCTAGTATCCAACGCTTTGTTGAATATTCATTCAAAATATTTAATTTTTGTTTTATAACTGCATAATGCCACTGTAAATTACTGGATTGAATGAAGCATATTATTTAAGCTCAGTTAATACCTTTTTATACATAATTAAAACTTTATAAATTAAGTTGAATATGTGTTTGAGGTGACATTAACTATGAATGGAAAACGTCACCACCATTTTTGGACAGGTGACGGTATATAAAAAAATCAGATAAACACTCCTTTCGCACCAAAGCCTTTACTACAAGCGAATCAGCTGCATTTGTGATATGAAGTATAAATACTTCTTTATCAGCATACATCTAAGGACTGATCCGATAGACTGATACAAGAAATTACAACAGAATATTTACAATTTAGAAATAGCTTACAGAATACAAAGATATAAGTGAAAAGCTTAGTCTTTGATAAAGCTACGTGGCTTTCAGGTGTTGTTATAATGCCTGAAGGCCTTTTTTGTGCGCCGCACATGACAAAAAACATTGGAATTTGCTAAAACAAGAAAAAGCTACCGGAGAATATCCAGTAGCCAATTTTGGTAAATATTAACCCTTTGTTTTTGCTTTGCCTTGAATTTCAGGCACAGGAGGGACATCGTTTTTTGGTATATGGGTTTTATGATTGCTTTCGGTTCCGTGAGGTTCCTTTGGGTCTGGTCTTCTCATTCCTGCTTTTGCCATAAAAATACACTTCCTTTCAAATTTATAATTCCTTAAAAAATTTTATTTATACTGTGTATGTGCTTTGAAACTTAATGTCGTATAATGGTAGATTTTGTATTTGAAAAACCTGTAGAATTATTCCAAAATTTTTGATAATATACTCAATAATGGATATGTTTAAACAAATATTAGAAATTGTGCAGGTGCAGTATGTATTTAAAATCCTTAGAGCTTCAAGGCTTTAAATCCTTTCCGGAGAAGATAAGGCTGGAATTTAATAAGGGAATAACTGCCGTGGTAGGGCCAAACGGAAGCGGAAAAAGTAATATAGCCGACGCTGTACGGTGGGTGCTGGGGGAGATTAGCGCAAAATCCCTTAGAGGGGCAAAAATGGAGGACATTATTTTTGCCGGTACTCAAAAAAGGAAGTCGCTTAGCTTTGCCGAGGTGAAAATGACGGTGGATAATTCTGACTATCGTCTGGGTACGGATTTTTCCGAAATAACCGTTTCGAGAAGGATTTTCCGCTCCGGCGAAAGTGAGTATGCCTTTAATGGCGTAGACTGCCGACTTAAGGATATACACAAGCTTTTTATGGACACAGGTGTGGGTAAAGAGGGCTACTCTATTATTGGGCAGGGGAGAATTGAAGAAATTTTAAGCGCACGCTCTGAGGACAGGAGGCTTTTGTTTGAGGAAGCCGCTGGCATAATAAAATATAAAACAAGACGTGCCGAGGCGGAGGCGGCTCTCCAAAGGGAGGCTCAAAACCTAATTAGAATAACGGATATTATTTCCGAGCTTGACCAAAAGCTAGAGCCATTAAAGGAGCAAGCGGAAACGGCAAAGGAATATCTTGCCCTAAAGGAACGTTTGAAGCTGACTCAGGTTAATATATTTCTTATTGAAGCAGATTCCTTTGAAAACGAGAGGAAGAAGCTTACTGAGGATATAAATAATCTAAATCAAGAAATAGAATCAGAGAAAAATAAACAAGAACGCCAGAAAGAGGAGCTTACATATTTAAAACAGCAGCTTAATCATGTGGACGAGGAGTACAAAACAGAAGGAAACAGCCTATCCGAGCTTAGATTAACTACAGAGCAAAGGGAAAACCAAATAAAGCTGGCAAGAGAGCAAATTTCCTTTTTGACCTCGGACAACCTTAGGATAGACGAGGAAATCGCAAAAACTCAGGATACCATTGCAAAGCTTTCAATTGAACGAGAGGAGCTTTCTGCAAAAACTGTTGAGGCAGAAGCAGAGCTTTCTTCCTTTGAGTTAACGCTGGCAGAAAAAGAGGAGGAATTTTCCAAGCTGGCGATTAAGCTTTCCGACTACGAACAAACCCTGGCTGATTTTAACCACAATATAATAGAAGGAATGAACGCTTCCTCGGACATTAAAGCCATGCACACCAAGGCGTTAATAGCCTACGAACAGCTTGAAGCCAAGAAAGAGGAAGCCAATCAAAGGCTTGAAAGTCTTAGGCAACAAATAAAGGAAAAAACTTCGACCAACGAAGCTCTGCAAAAAAGCCAGCAGGCTTTGTTGGAGGCACAGCAGAAAAATAAGGATAAGCTAAAATTTTACGAGGAAGCACTGGAAGGACTGCATAATGAAGCGGCACTTCTAAGCTCCGAAGAAATAAAAATCCGCTCGGCTCTAAATGAAGCCACCTCCCGCTGTAAGCTTCTAACGGAGCTTCACAACAATTATGAGGGGTACTATAAAAGCGTAAAAACCATTTTAAGACAAAAAAATACTAACCCTAATCAATTTTCGGGTATAATAGGGGCAGTAGGAGAGCTTATAAAAGCACCCAGACATCTGGAAACGGCTGTTGAAATAGCACTTGGCGGCTCCTTGCAAAGCGTGGTAACGAAAACTGAGCAGGACGCAATGGAGTCCATTAAATATTTAAAGGCTGTGAAGGAAGGGCGTGTCACCTTTCTGCCGGTTACTACAGTACAGGGCAAGCCTATGGGCAATGATTCTTCTAGGATGCAGGATTTCCCGGGGGTTTTAGGGGTTGCCAGTGAGTTAATCAGCTATGACAGCCAGTATTCCGGTATATTTCAAAGCCTTTTGGGCAGGGTGATTATTGCAGATACAATGGAAAACGCCATGAGGTGCTTTAAGGGACTAAATTATGCCTATAAAATCGTTACTGTAGAAGGCGACCTTCTAAATCCCGGCGGCTCTATAACAGGCGGCTTTGTAAATCAAAAGTCTACCGGTTTTATTTCCAGAGCAAGTGAAATAAAGGAGCTTAATGAGAAAATCACCAGCCTTAAAGCAGAAAGCGAAGCAATAATCGAAAAACAGAAAAGGGTGGATGAGCAGCTAAAGGTAGCAAGAGCAAAGCAGGAGAGCCTAAAGCAGATAATACATGAAAATCAAGTGGAGCAGGCTAAGCTTGCCATGGAGTTAAGCCAGGAAGAAAACGCTCTAGCTACATTACATGAGGAGCTTGTAGCTACAGAAAGCTTTGACCTAGAAACAGTACAAGCCTTGAAGGAAAACAATAAATCCATAAGAAC
>CAYWBF010000316.1:0-3472 GCA_964456085.1 uncultured Eubacteriales bacterium | reverse complement strand
TCCCTGTTTGACCTAACAATACTTTCAAAAGCGGATAAGCTGTCTGGGTTTTGTACATAACTTGGGTTTTCCGATTCAATAATTAACTTACCTTGGCTAATGCTCATATATTGAGGCAGCTTCGCTGTATCTAAGCCTGCTTCAACAAATGGCGCAAGCTCCAATTCAAGCCCTAGCTTTTTTCCAAAAGTAAAACCTTCAGTATTTTCTGGTGATTTTAAAATATATCCATTATCAACAGTAGATACCTCTCTGGGAAGCGCTAACGCCATTTCATGAAAGGATTTTATTGCAGTATTGGCGATTATATCTGTCTGTTGACAGGCAGAAAGTGTAAATATTAATACGAATGATAAAATTAATACAATTTTTTTGCTCACAAAATCAGCTCCTCTCTATTTGTATGCCTTAAAGCGTCTTAATCTAAGTGCGTTTGAAACTACAGATACAGAGGATAGTGACATTGCCGCTGCCGCAAATATAGGATTTAAAAGCGGTCCGCCAAAAATATGCAAAACCCCAGCGGCAACAGGTATACCAGCAACATTATAGGCAAATGCCCAGAATAGGTTTTGTTTTATATTCCTTATGGTGCTTTTGGAAAGCTGAATAGCAGTAGGAACGTCCATTAAATCGCTGTGCATAAGAACAATATCTGCCGACTCCATGGCTACGTCCGTTCCGCTTCCAATGGCTATACCAATGTCAGCTTGAGCCAAAGCAGGAGCATCATTAATGCCGTCACCCACCATAGCAACCTTCTTGCCTTCCTGCTGCAGCTTTTTAACCTCGTTGGATTTATCCTGAGGGAGTACCTCGGCAAGCACCCTAGAAATACCCACCTGCTTAGCAATGGCTTCCGCTGTGCGTTTGTTGTCACCGGTAAGCATTGCTACCTCAATGCCCATTTGGGTAAGTTTTTTAATAGCCTTAGCACTGCTTTCCTTTACAACATCGGCTACAGCGATAATACCAGATGCCTTACTGTCAACGGCGATGTACATAGGAGTTTTTCCTTCACCAGCAAGTCTGTCAGCCGCCGCCTCCAAATGCTCTATAGAGATTTGCTGCTCCTTCATAAGCTTAAGATTACCGGCAAGCACTTGGTTGCCGTTTACATTAACCCTTATGCCACGACCGGTAAGCGCTTCAAATTCTGTTACAGCTAAAGCTTCCAGTCCTTCCTTTTCCGCTCCTCTTACAATCGCTTCTCCAAGAGGGTGCTCGCTGCCCTTTTCTGCTGATGCAGCTAATTGAAGTAGCATTTTTCTGTCAAAGCCATTTGAGGTAATAACGTCCGTTACCTCGGGCTTACCTGCGGTTATTGTTCCCGTTTTGTCAAAAACTATTGTTTTAATTTTATGAGTCGTTTCAAGAGCGGCTCCGCCCTTTATTAAAATTCCGTTTTCCGCACCCTTTCCAGTGCCTACCATAATAGCAGTAGGCGTAGCAAGCCCCAATGCACATGGACATGCAATAACGAGCACAGAAATAAATATAGTAAGCGCAAAAGCAAAAGACTCCCCGGCAAGCATCCAGCCAGCAAAAGCTAAAGCAGCAATACCAAACACAATAGGCACAAAATATCCAGACACAATATCAGCCATCTGGGCAATAGGAGCCTTTGAGCCTTGTGCGTCCTCTACAAGCTTAATTATTTGAGCAAGAGCAGTATCGCTTCCAACCTTTGTGGCCTTGAATTGTATTACGCCGTTCTTATTAATGCTTGCGGCGTATACCTTATCTCCGGCTTTTTTGTCTACAGGCATACTCTCGCCTGTTAGCATAGATTCGTCTATGGCAGTTGTACCATCGGTGACAACACCGTCCACAGGGATTTTGGAACCGGGCTTTACCAAAATTATGTCATTAACCAAAACGTCCTCTATAGGGGTTTCTATTTCTACCCCGTTTTTTATTACTATAGCTGTTTTAGGCGCAAGCCCCATTAGCTTTTTTATAGCATCGCTGGTTTTGCCCTTTGAAACAGCCTCTAACGATTTTCCCAGCAAGATAAGGGCAATTATCACTCCGGCTGTCTCAAAATACAGGCTTTCCACAAATATAAAGTTAGTTTGCAATATTTGGTAGGTTGCATACAGGCTATACAAAACTGCAGCGGAGGTTCCCATGGCAATAAGACTGTCCATATTTGGAGAGCGCAGCATTATTGCTCTAAAGCCTACTATATAAAACCTGTATCCGGCAATTAGAACAGGAATAGTAAGGGCAATTTGCACAAGCGCAAAATTCAAAGGATACTGCATAGAGTCAATCAATTTAGGCACCGGCAGCTTTACCCCGGGGAGCATATGCCCCATTGCTATATACAAAAGGGGAACAGTAAAAACTGCCGCTACAATAAACTTCGTCCACAGAGTTCTTATTTCCTTTTCCTTGCGGATTTTGTCCTCGTCAACAGCCTTGGCGGCTACCTCAGCCCATTTATACCCGGCTTTTTCAACAGCTGCTTTAACAGCCGCCATATTGGTTTTTTGGCTGTCCAGTTCTACAGTGAGCCGCTCTGTTGCAAGGTTCACGGACACTGCTTTGACACCGTCGATTTTCCCAACGAATTTTTCTATTCTTGAGGAGCAGGCGGCACAGGTCATTCCTATTATTTTTAGGGTATTGTTGCCTTGGGCTATGGGTTCTGCCTTATAGCCAGCCTTTTCTACCACTTGAATTATTCTGTCAGCGGTTATTTTACCTTCCTCTGTCTCCACAGTCATTTTTTCAGTAGCAAGGTTAACAGACACCGAAGAAATCTCTTCCATTTTCCCTACTACCCTTTCTATCCTTGAAGCACAAGCGGCACAGGTCATTCCGCTTATTTTAAACGTTTCCTTCATTAATAAACCTCCGGCTATATGTTAGTTTTCAACATTCTCTAATCTACAACAGTAATCTTACTACGAATCATACCCATCCAGCAGCTATAGGGTATAACACCCGATTCTGTAGGAGTAAATTCAATAATATTGTCTCCAGGCTCCAGTTTTTTAGATATGTCATAGGTAGGAACAATAATTTCGTTGTTACAGCTATTAATATTTTTTTCTTCTGCCTTAACTATCCATTTAACAGGTATCCCCTTTTTAACGGTAATGGGTGCGTAGCTTCTTGGTGTTATTTCAATAGAAACGGTTTGTACTCCGTTTTCGATATTGAAGCTTTCCTCAGATTTCGTGTTAACCATTCCAAAAGCCAAGCCAGAAAGGCTCATACCGGTATTTAACATTCCAATCCCAAGTACAATAACAAGAAGTCCGCTTGCCGCCATCATTTTTGCGTTAAGCTTCTTTGAGAGCATTGTGCTCACAGCTCCAAAGCCGAACATTAAAGGTGAAGTGCCAAGGCTGAAAATAAACATGGAGGCTGCACCTCTTATTGGAGAACCTGTTGAAAGGGCGTAAAGCTGCATTGCCTGTAAGGGGCCGCAGGGCATAAGGCCGTTAAGCAAACCTACATA
>CAYWBF010000315.1:0-3480 GCA_964456085.1 uncultured Eubacteriales bacterium | reverse complement strand
ACTCCTTTAGCTATGAGCCTCTTCATAAGAGAAAGAATATGATACCTCAAATACATATCCGCCTCAGAAAAAGGCTGAATACATATAGCAATTTTAGGGTTATACAAATGCACCCTATAGTACACAAGACTATACAGCGAAGCCGGCTTAAGCCTGCCAATATCCCCACAGTTTATTTCATCACCGATAAGCTCCTTATACTCTTGTGTTACGCTCTTTCGTAGCCGCCTATTTATAGGCATAACAAAATATTTATCTCTAAGCAAAAAGCATAGATTGTCAAAATAGCTGATATTTCTGAACAGCATAGTCTCTGTAGGATTTTCTTGTATGACTTTAATCTGTCTTTTGCGTACAGCGCTTGTAGTAAGCTTCCCCTCCAGCAGAATTTCCCCCGAGACAGGGCTGATACCGCCGCTTAGCAGCTCAAACAATTCGTCCAGCGCATTGTTATTCATATCAAGAAAAACAACACACTCCCCTTTTTTTATAGCAAGACTCATAGGCCTTATGCCCTTAGTAGAAACCTGGTTAAGCTGCAAAACAATATTTTCAGTAAGCCTATTGTCGCTGCTAATGCCCTTATTATAAAAATCCAAAGTATAAGGAGCAATATTTTCGTCCTTAAAACTACTTTTGTCCAATATTTTAAGTATCTTTCCGTTTTCGATTATAGAAATCTTGTGGCAAATACGAAAAGTTTCCTCATGATGATTGCATATGTAAATGAAGGACATACCCCTCTTGGCGAAGCGAGTCAAAATACTGTGAAACTCCTTAAGATCAGTTACGCTAACAAAGTTGCTTATGTTAGAAATTATCACCAGCTTTATCCCCATGGCAACAGCCTTCAAAACCTCCACCACACATTTTTGAAAAGGGGTAAGATTTAAAATTAAGTCATCTCCATGAATATCCAAAGCAATGTCCAATCCCTTAATAAATCCCTCAAAGCTGCGAGACAACAGCTCCCCATTAATGATAACCTTCCTAAAATCCTTTTTTAGCACAAACACGTTGTCAGCCACCGTTAGATTTTCTACAAGGCGGCTCCTCCGCTCAATTACCGCCACCCTATTGCTTGCGGCGGTACTGCCTGCATAATGATTAACCGGACGCTCATCAAAATAAACCGTTCCATAATGCAAAGGCAGATTTTGACAGACAAGCTCCACAAATGACTCCTGCCCATGGGAATTTATATAAACAAGTCCCATTATCTCCCCTTTAAATATATACAGGTTAAAATTGTCCAGCAAAGTCACCCCGTTAGCAATGTAAGTCACCTTATCCAGCCGTAAAATTTCTTCCTTCACCCTTATTTCCCCTTATAGCTTGCCTCCTTTATGGCCGGCAAAGTAATTTCCACATCAGTGCCTTGGTTTACTGTGCTGTAAACATTAATGCCGTATTCCTCACCATACAGCAGCTTAATGCGGCTGTTTACATTAACCATGGCTATTCCGCCCTTTCTGCTGTTGTCGTATTCCAGAGCCATTTTTGTCAACCGTTGGTTTAGCTCGGAAAGCCTGTTAAAGTCCATTCCCAACCCGTCATCAGAAATTATTATTATCAGCCGCTTCTCAGAAGCCTCAATTTTCAAGCTCACAGTCCCCTTCCCAACCTTCCGCTCAATTCCGTGGTAAATGGCGTTTTCCACTATAGGCTGCAACGTAAGCTTAGGCAGGTAGTGTTTGGAAATTTCATTTTCCTCCTCCTCGTCCTCACAGGAAAATTTCACAGAAAGTGTTAGCCTCTCCCCAAAGCGATACCGCTGAATTATGTAGTAGTTTTCTATATTTTGAAGCTCATCCTCTAATGTAACAAGGTTTTCCACATTGGTGCTGGTATATCTGAAAAATGTTGCCAGAGCCTCAGTCATTTCCGCTACACTGTCCAAGCCCATGCATAAAGCCTCACCCCTTATGCCTTCAAGGGTGTTGTACAAAAAATGAGGGTTTATTTGATTTTGGAGCGCCAAATATTGCGCCTGCTTCCTTGATGAGGTAATAAGCTCACTAGCGTTGATAAGCTCCCTAAACTTAAGTATGGTGCTTTCGATTTCAGGAGTAAGCTGTGTTTTCTGCTCAAACAACCCTTGAAGCGTATAGCCGCTGTTAAATAAATTAAGCACCTTTATAAATTCCTTATACGGCTTATAAATGTAATTATTAGCAAAAATAAGCAATAAAAAAGCTAAAATCCAACATATAGCAGAAAAGATGAGCAGGTAAATATTTTTAAGCGAGATTATGGTAAGTGTGATTAGGGCAAAAAAAATAAGGGCTGCCATAACGGATAAAAGTGTTAATAACCTAAAATACAAGTATTTTTTCAACTTATCCATATATGCGCCCCTTATATCAATTTTCTAAAGTGTAGTCAGCGCCCTTCGCAAAAATAACGTGAAGCGTTCGTTACTTTCGCTCCGAATCTGACAACGTTTTGCTAAATTGCTCTAATAAATCTTTCTGTACTCGTTAGGGCTTAGCCCCGTAAGCTTTTTAAAGCTTTTTGTAAAATGCTTAATGTCACTGTATCCAACCTGCCCACAAATATCCAAAACGCTTAAGGCCGTCTCCTTCAAAAGCTCCTTTGCCTTGCTCATACGAACCTCAAGTACATACTCCAAAAAATTTTGGCCGCTTTCCTTCTTAAATAAAGAGCTGAAATACGATGCGTTAAATCCCACAGCACCGCTTACCTCCTCAAGACTTATAGGATTCATGTAATTTCTTTGAATATATCGCTTAGCCAGTCTAATAGGCTTTGAGGTTTCCTGCTGTTTACTTGAGATTAAGGCATTAAGAGTAAGAGAAACCTCCTGAGAAAGAAGCTCAAACACCTCCGTACCCCAGGTACACTGGTCAAGTCTTATATTAAAGCTATCCAAAGCTCTCGCCCAATTTTCCCCTGGAGAATGACTGCCCTTTAAAAGCATTGTATAAATATTAAATGCCTGTCTTGAAATAAAAATGACAGCCTCACCGCTAACCCCTTCTACAAAAAGCACCTTATCCCTAAGCTGCTCCACCACCCTAACAGCAGCTTCCATATCCAAAACCTCAATTACCGGCTCAATAGACTTGCTAAACTCATTTAGCATACCGCTTTCATCTAAAGGAGATAATACAAGCTGCCCAAACTCAATAATCCTACCGCCACCCAAAATAAACCGCTGCATAACAGCCCTTTCTGCTTCCTGTAGCGTTACGCCTATTTCAGAAGGCAGCTCCTTTGGCATACCCATACCCATTGTAAATTTAATTTTTTCAAAAAGCGCCTTAAGCATAAGAATTTCGTCAAAGGCGCTTTTAATTTGCTTCCTCACTTGCTTCTTAGCAGCCTCGCTATAGTTTAAGAAGCAATAAACCCGACTGCCCTTCAAAAATAGCTCCATGTCAAAGCAAAGCTCCTTAAGACCCTTATGTAAAATTTGGATAATCTTGTTTTCTAAAATATTAAAGCGTTCATGGTGGG
>CAYWBF010000314.1:0-3493 GCA_964456085.1 uncultured Eubacteriales bacterium | reverse complement strand
CCAAATCGTATAAATTAATACGCTTAATATTTGCGAATTTGTGAAAAAGGCAGTATAATTATTCAAAAGATTTTGCATTATTTAATGGAGGTTAGCTAAACCATGAAAATATTAGTGACGGGTTGTTCGGGATACGTTGGAAGCCATACTTGCTTAGAGCTTCTAAGCTCTGGCTTTGAAATTGTAGGCATTGACAACCTATGCAATTCCAGTTTGGAGTCACTTTCCAGAGTGGAAAAGCTTTGCGGTAAGAAAATTACATTTTATAAAAAGGATTTAAGGGACTCGGCAGCAGTCACTGAGATTTTTGCTAAAGAGGGCATTGACGCTGTAATACATTTTGCCGGGCTTAAGGCTGTAGGTGAGTCCGTTTCCATACCTCTTGAATATTATGACAATAACATCGGAGGCTCATTAGTTTTGTTTCAGGCTATGAAAACCCATGTGGTACGAAAAATCGTGTTCAGCTCCTCTGCTACAGTTTACGGCTCGCCGAAAACTGTGCCCATAAATGAGGACTTTCCCCTTTCCGCTACTAACCCCTATGGTCGCTCAAAGCTAATCCTTGAGGAAATTCTCCGTGACCTATATAAAAGTGACAGCAGCTTCAATATTTCCATTTTAAGATACTTTAACCCAGTCGGAGCCCACGAAAGCGGACTTATTGGCGAGGATCCAAACGGTATTCCAAACAATCTAATGCCCTTTGTATCCTCAGTCGCCGTAGGAAAGCTACCTTTCGTTAACGTGTTCGGCAACGACTACGATACACCAGACGGTACAGGAGTAAGAGATTATATTCACGTTGTTGATTTGGCGAAGGGGCACATTAAAGCTCTGGAGGCACTTAACAAAAATCCTGGTCTTATTACTCACAACCTAGGTACAGGCAAGGGCTATAGTGTCCTTGATTTAATCCAAGGCTACAGTAAGGCTTGCGGCAAGGATATTCCTTATAAAATTACTGAAAGACGCCCCGGAGATATTGCCATCTGCTATGCAGACACCGAAAAGGCTAGAGATGAGCTTGGCTTTGTGGCTGAAAAAAACTTAGATGATATGTGCAAGGATTCTTGGAATTGGCAAAAAAATAACCCTAACGGGTACGCTCAATAAATACAGCAATAGTAATTCCAGAAAATAAGGATAGAGGGGACTGGTTTTTAATGAAAGGGCCTACGTTAGTTATAATGGCCGCCGGAGTTGGCTCACGCTATGGGGGCTTGAAGCAAATCGAGCGCTTTGGGGAAAATGGTGAACTTATTATGGATTACTCCATAAGCTATGCCCTTAGTGTAGGCTTTTCCAAGGTTGTTTTTATTATAAATAAGAAGATTGAACAGGATTTTAAGGAGGTTATCGGAAACAGAATAGAAAAAAAGACAGAGGTAGCTTACGTTTATCAAGACAATATGGTAAGCTCCGGAACCTTTTCATGCCAGAGAGAGCGCCCTTGGGGCACAGCTCATGCAGTAATGAGCTGTATGGGTGTAGTTAATGAACCGTTTTGTGTTATTAACGCCGACGACTACTACGGAAAAACGGCATTTAAGCTTCTTTACGACTTCTTAGTGAAGGATATGCCCCAGGCTCCAGCGTACAACTATGCAATGGTCGGCTTTTATATAGAAAACACATTGTCTGACCATGGCACAGTGTCAAGGGGTATATGTGGTGTGAACGAGCAAGGAAACCTAACAGACGTAGTTGAACGAACAAAAATAGAAAAAATTGACAATGAGATAAAATATCTATCTGATGATGGCAGCCTTAAAACTATCCCGCACGGTACGTTAGTTTCACTTAACTGCTACGGCTTCTATCCAAACCTACTAGACGAGCTGGAGAAAAGGCTCCACATCTTTATTCAGCAGAACAAGGATAAGGATATTTTAAAGGCGGAGTATTTTCTTCCAAACGTTGTAGGAGAGCTGATTCGTGAGGGCAAGGCTAACGTAACCGTTTTAAAAACCGACGACCTATGGTACGGAATAACCTACAAGGAGGACGTAGCAGCCTTTAAGGAAGCGCTTAAGCGGCTGTAAACCACTATGGTAAATTTGGGAAACGACTGGGACGACCTGCTTAAGGACGAATTTCAAAAGGATTATTATAAAAAACTCCGAGGCTTTTTGGCGGCGGAGTATAAAACCAAAACAATATATCCTCACATGAACAACATATTTAACGCATTGAAGCTGACTCCCTACGGAGACACAAAGGTTGTAATATTGGGGCAGGATCCATACCACGGCCCGGGGCAGGCACACGGCTTATGCTTCTCCGTTAACGAGGGTGTGGCTCCGCCTCCCTCATTAGTAAATATTTTTAAGGAGATTCAAACCGACCTTGGAAAGCCCATGCCGACAAACGGCTGTCTAAACCGCTGGGCAAGCCAAGGGGTTCTGCTCCTAAACACTGTGCTAACAGTAAGAGCAGCTCAGGCTAACAGCCACAAGGGACAGGGCTGGGAGATTTTTACTGACAGAATTATAGAGCTTTTAAACGACAGACCAAACCCCATAGTATTTCTCCTATGGGGTGCTCACGCAAAGGCTAAAACAAAAATCCTAACAAACAGCCGCCACAAAATTTTCACCTCTCCCCACCCAAGCCCTCTTTCAGCTTTTAACGGATTTTTCGGGTGCAGACATTTTTCTATGACAAATAATTTTTTAAAGGAAATGGGCAGGGAGGAAATTGACTGGTAATAGGAAAATAACGTGCCTTGAGAATATTCTGCTTCCAAGGCTCTTTGAGTTGTATTATTGCACAAGGTTTCTAAAGCAATAATCACAATATATGCACGGTTCTTATCCACATGAGCAATAAATAGTATTTTTTCTTACCATTGTATGTGCAATTATAAAAGAAAACTACATACTGTGAGGATGAGCTTCATATATGCAAATCATTTTATTATCCGTTTTAAGCCGCTGCGCTACCTTTGAAATAGCAAGCGACACCTGCTACTTCTCCAAGCAGCCCTTTACTGTATTTATAAATGGAAAGGAATGGGGCAGCTTTTCCACAAATATTTTTACCATTCACAGTCTGGCGCACAACACCTCCTATTCCCTATGTGTTCGTAGTAAAACCGGCGAAGGCTTGTTGCAATTTACAACAAAGCAGGAAAGCGCCGCTCTGAAGGTGACTGACTTTGGAGCGGTTGGTGACGGTGAGACAGACTGTACCGGAGCTATTCAAGCGGCAATATGCTGTTGTCCCCAAGGGGGCGCTGTTGTAATTCCAAAGGGTACATACCTTACATATCCGCTGTTTATGAAATCCCACGTCACCCTTTATATTGAAAAGGGAGCAACCCTACTGGGTGGAGTTCAGCGCCAAAAATATCCCGTGCTCAAAGGCATGTTCCAAAACGAGGACGGTACGGAGTACAACTTGGGAACATGGGAGGGAAATCCGCTGGACTGCTTCGCAAGTATTATCACCGCTGTCGGTGTAGAGGACTTTGCTCTGGCTGGTGAAGGGA
>CAYWBF010000313.1:0-3503 GCA_964456085.1 uncultured Eubacteriales bacterium | reverse complement strand
AGGAGAACGAAGGTAAGCCTACTATAATAAAGAGGGCATTATCTTTGAAAAACGCTTTATTGGAGCTTAAAATAAAAATTGAGCCGGAGGAGCTTATTGTCGGCAACCGAACCCAAGGTGTGAGGCATGGGGTTGTTTTTCCAGAGAGCGGAAGCTCTTGGATTGATAAGGAAATTGAAACACTGCCCACAAGACCGCAGGATAAATTCAGCGTAAGGCAAGAGGATATTAATGCTTTCAGAGAAATTATCAAGCCTTATTGGAAGGACCGTTCTTTAGAGGATATTTTGCGGAGCCGATTTGGAGAGGAAATTGACGAAATTGCAAAGGTTGTAAAAATAAACCAAAAAGACCATGCACAAGGACATATTTGTCCAAATAGTGAGCAATGGCTTAGGCTTGGTCCAATGGGAATAAAAAAAGCAGCACTTGAAAAGCTTCAGGCTTGCAGCAGCGAAACCAAGGATTTCTATGAGGCAGTAATAATTGTTATGGAAGGGGCAGTAAGATTTATAGAAAGGTATGCAGAGCTTTCTGAAGAAATGGGAATGGCAGATGTTTCAGCCGCTTGCAGAAATATTGCTCATAATCCTCCTGCTACCTTTCACCAAGCTGTCCAATCAATATGGTTCTTATTTGTAATTCTTCATATGGAATCTAATGCGTCCTCCTTTTCTCCCGGAAGGTTGGATAGGTTTTTATACGAGCATTATCAAAGAGATGTTGAAAACGGAACTTTGACTGATGATAAGGCTTTAGAAATAATCGAATGCCTTTGGCTTAAGTTTAATCAGATTGTATATTTAAGAAATTCCCATAGCGCTAAATTTTTTGCAGGTTTTCCAATCGGCTTTAACATTGCTATTGGAGGGCAGGACGAAAATGGTAATGATACTACAAACAGGCTTTCTTATTTATTCTTAAAAGCGCAAGAACACTTGGGACTCCCTCAGCCAAATCTTTCAGTAAGGCTGCATAAAAAAACTCCCGAGGATTTTCTCCTTGAAAGTATAAGGGTTGTTGCAAAGGGAAGCGGAATGCCCCAGTATTTTAATGATGAATGTATTGTTCCCTCTATGGTTGAGCTGGGAATATCCGAAAAAAATGCAATGGATTATGCCATAGTAGGCTGTGTGGAGCTGACAACACAAGGCAACAACCTTGGTTGGAGCGACGCTGCTATGTTTAATTTAAACAAGGTTTTGGAGCTGACGCTTAATAACGGAGAATGCCTTATAACAGGTAGCCATCTTGCCCCCGACTTAGGAAGCCTGTTGAGCTACAGCACCTTTGAGGAATTGGAAGAAGCCTTTGAAAAGCACATTGATTATTTCATTGAAAAAATGATTCTAGCCTGCGAACAGGTAGAAAAAGCGCATATTGATGTTTTGCCTTCTCCATTTCTGTCCTCTGTTATAAATAGCTGTTTGGAAAAGGGAATTGATGTTACTGCCGGAGGTGCAGACATAAACCTCTCGGGCATACAAATGATTCAAGTAGCAAACCTTGCCGACAGCCTGGCAGCTATCAAAAAGCTTGTTTATGAGGAAAAGCTAATTTCGCCTCAAGAATTGCTTAATGCATTGAACAGCAACTTTGAAGACTTTGAAAAAACAAGGCTGATGCTGTTAAACAAAGCACCTAAATATGGAAATGATGTTGCTTGGGTAGATGAGCTTGGGGCAAAATGGGCAAGGATTTTTAATTCCAAGCTGCAAAAGCACAAAAATTACAGAGGCGGAAAGTATCATACAGGAATGTATACTGTTTCTGCACATGTTCCAATGGGCGAAAATGTTGGCGCAAGCCCTGACGGAAGGCGTTCTATGGAGCCACTGGCAGATGGTGGAATGTCCCCTGTTTATGGCAGAGATATTGAAGGCCCTACAGCTGTTTTAAAATCCGTCTCAAGGCTTGATGACCGACTTACAACCAACGGCGGTTTGCTTAATATGAAATTCTTGCCGGATTTTTTCAAAACGGAGGAAGGTATCGGTAAGTTTGCAAAATTTTTAAGAACCTTTGTGGATTTAAAAATACCTCATATTCAGTTTAACGTGCTTCGGTACGAAGATTTGATTGCGGCGCAAAAGAATCCGGAAGCATATAAAAGCCTTACTGTCCGTGTGGCTGGGTACACAGCATATTTTACGGAGCTTTCCGGCGAGCTGCAAAATGAAATTATTAAGCGCACCAGCTATGGAGATATATAATGGGAAATATTTTTGACGTTAGGCGTTTTTCAACTCATGACGGTGAGGGTATTAGAACAACGGTATTTTTCAAAGGATGCCCTCTCGACTGTGTTTGGTGCCAAAATCCAGAGGGTATCCCAAAGCATAAAAGTCTGATTTATTTTGAGAACAAATGTATATTTTGCAAAAGCTGCGTAGACTCATGCGAAAACCATGCTATTTTCCTGGATACTAAGCTTGTAATAAATGAAGCAGACTGTAATTACTGTGGGGCTTGTGTTAAAGCATGTCCCACTATTGCTTTAAAAATAAATTCCACAGACCTTTCTGTTGATGAATTACTTGAAGCGGTACTTTCAGACCTTCCGTTTTTTAAATATGGTGGAGGGGTAACCTTATCCGGCGGCGAGCCTTTTATGCAGTGGCCTTTTGCTTTAAGCCTACTTAAGGAATTAAAGGCACAGCACATACATACAGCGGTGGAAAGCTCATTATTCACCTCTCAAGGGGTGATTTTTAAGGCTTTGCCCTTTATTGACACCTTATTTGCTGATTTGAAAATTTTTAATGCTTCAATCCATAAAAAATATACAAAAAGAAGTAATGTTCCTATAATTAAAAATATAGAATCTGTTTTGCAAAGCTCACATAAGGATAAGGTTATTATTCGCACCCCATTAATACCGGGAATAACCGCAACGCAAGAAAATATTGCACAAATAAGCAGCTTTATTTCCAGTGTGTATCCTAATGTTAAATATGAGCTTTTAAACTATAACCCTTTGGCTAAAGCTAAATATGATTTAATTGGCAAGGAATTTTGCTACCAAGAAAATCCCATGCCTTATTCCGATAGCCAGATGGAGGAGTTTCGTTGGCTTGCAATTAAAAACGGTGTTTCTAACTGTTTGTAATGTTTTGGGAGGTATTTATGCAGAAGATACTGCTTACAGGTGGATTAGGCTTTTTTTGCTCACGTCTAAGAAATTATTATGACGGAAAATTTGAGTTTTTGGTAACAGATAGGCATAACCTAGACATTTGTGATAATGAAGCGGTCAAAAGGACTTTTGACGAATTCAAGCCTGATTATGTAATACATGCAGCAGCTATTGCGGTAACGGATTTTTGTAATAAGAATCCTGATATTGCTTACAAAATTAATGTTGAGGGAGCTATTAACGTAGCAAAAGCTGCTAAGGCAGCAGGCTCTAAGATGATTTTTATAAGCTCTGAGCAGGTTTTTAACGGAAACCCAAACCCAGGCCCATTTTCAGAAGATGATAAAGCAGTACCTAATACGGTTTA
>CAYWBF010000312.1:0-3514 GCA_964456085.1 uncultured Eubacteriales bacterium | reverse complement strand
GTAGGTAAAAGAACGGATGAAATGATATTTCTTGTATGTAGTTTTGAAGGTATATTACCTTTAATGTTATAAGGCCCAGTGGCTCAGTTGGTTAGAGCGCCGCCCTGTCACGGCGGAGGTCGAGAGTTCGAGTCTCTTCTGGGTCGTTATATGGGATCATAGCTCAGCTGGGAGAGCATCTGCCTTACAAGCAGAGGGTCATAGGTTCGAGCCCTATAGTGCCCATTTAAAGCCTTGGTTATTTAACCAAGGTTTTTTTATTTTCTTAAAAAAAATAATGCATCATTCAAAAGTTTGTGCTATATTAATTTCATACAAATGTAAAAAATTTCAATTTACTTCTTTAAAAAACTAGCCTCTATATTTATGAGGTAATCCTATTTAATCAAGGAGGATAGAATGAAAAGTATTAGAACTAAGTTTACAGTGAGTTTGGTATCAATTTATTTGTTCGGTCTGATAATTATTGTAAGCTTTATATGTGTCATGGCGTCAAACACCATATTCAATCAAACGCTGGAAAAATCAGAGGAAATGGTGGCAAAGGATTCTGAAAAAATTAACGGCTGGTTTAATGAGCAAATCTCCATGATTAAAACCTTTGGCGGCGACTTAGTTTCGGTTGGTGGCATGGAGGAGTTTAGGCAAATGACGTACACCCAACGGAAGAATAATGAGCACTTTACAACTGTTTATATAGGTTTTTCCGATGATACAGCCATATTCAGTGACGATTGGCAGCCCCCTGACGATTGGAAGGCTACCCAAAGACCATGGTACAAGGACGCCATAGCCGCAAATAAGACGGTTGCCTATACCTCACCTTATTTAGATGCAACTACCGACCAAATGGTAGTCACAGGCTCACTGGACATTGGAATAGTTAACGGAATGCAGACAGTATGCAGCGTAGATATTTTGATTGACGTTCTCATTGATATTGTGTCAAAAATGGAAACCCCTAAAGGCGGTTACGTTTTTATGGTAGACAAAGAGGGTAATATCCTTACTCACCCAGAAAAGAAATACCTACCCACAGCCCAAGCCGTTACGTCAATAAAGGACATACCAACCTACAAGCCGATTATCGAAAGCAACGGAGCAGACCACGTTAAGCTTACAGACTACGACGGTGTAGTACGTTATATTCTGCCTAACCAAGTAAGCGCCGTTGGTTGGACAATATATGTGTCCATACCGGAAAGCACGATTTGGGAACCTATGCAACTTATGCTAATGTATGTGCTGCCAATAACAGCCGTTGTAATCTTACTCTTAATATTCTTCATATGGTTTGTTGTAAATAAAATTGTTGTTAAACCGATTATAAGGCTTAAGGAAGCCGCCGACTGCTTAGCCGAGGGGAAATTAGACCTTAACCTAGCCACTAACTCCATAGACGAAATAGGTATGCTTAGCAATGACTTCGCTAAGGTTGTGGATATACTAAATACGGTACTTAACGAAATGAAAAATATGGCTGCCAAGCACTCCCAAGGCGAATATGACTTCGCTCTGGACGATTCTAAGTTTGAGGGAGCTTACAAAGAGGTTGCTACTGGGGTTAACAAAATGACTAAGATGTATATAGATAATTTTGTTGAAATCATAACTGTACTGGAAAGCTTCAGCAAAGGTGACTTTAACGCACCAATAAGGCAATATCCCGGAAAACAGGCTGTAGGTAACCAAATCATTGAAAGCCTACGCTCCAATCTTAAAAACGTTAACAGGGAGATTAACCTCCTTTCAAAGGAAGCCGCCGAGGGCAGACTCTCCGCTCGTGCTAACACCACGGCTTTTGAGGGTGACTGGGCAACTATTTTGATTAACCTTAACGTGCTTGTTGAGTCTATAGCTGTACCTATACAGGAAGCCTCACAGGTGCTTACGGAGATTTCTAAGGGTAATCTTAAAGCAAAAATGTCCGGGGAATACAAGGGTGACTTCTTAAAGATTGAAGCCGCTATGAATACAACTACGGCAGAGCTTTCAAGCTATATTGCAGAAATTGGCGAAACGCTATCAAGGATTTCGGAAAACGACCTTTCCTGTGAAATTAAACGGGAGTACATGGGAGATTTTATTTCTATTAGAAACTCTATTAATATGATAATAGGCACACTTAACAGAGTGCTTAGGGATATTTCTGATGTAACAGAAAGCGTTAACCAAGGAGCCAAGCATGTATCAAACTCCGGCATGAGATTATCTGAGGGTGCTAACGAGCAAATGGAGGCTGTTGCCGAGCTAACCAGAAACGTTACCCTCATTAATGAGCAGACACAAAAGACAGCCAAAAGCTCAAGAATTGCTGACCAGCTATCGACTAAGTCAATGGAAAACGCCCAAGAGGGCAACAATGAAATGACTCAAATGCTACAGTCCATGGATGGCATCAAGGAAGCCTCTAACAACATCGCCAAAATTATTAAGGTTATTGACGACATCGCCTTCCAGACAAACATACTGGCTCTTAACGCCGCTGTAGAGGCAGCAAGAGCCGGTCAATACGGCAAGGGTTTTGCAGTAGTTGCAGAGGAGGTAAGAAGCCTAGCCAGCAGAAGTCAGAACGCTGCCAAGGAAACCTCTGACTATATTGAGGACGCTATCGAAAAGATTAGCAACGGCACCAAGCTTGCTAACACTACCTCCGAGGCTCTTAATAAAATCGTTGGAAATGTAACAGAGGTTTCAAAGCTAATTACTGATATTTCCACTGCTTCCATTGAACAGGCTCAATCGGTTTCACAGGTTTCCGAGGGTATTGTTAGGATTTCCTCTGTTGTTGAAAATACTTCGGCTATTTCAGAAGATAATTCCGCAGCAGCCGAGGAGTTGTCCAGTCAGTCTAGTATTCTAAGTAATTTGGTTAGTGTGTTTAAGCTTAATAATTAAATGGCTGTAGTCTTGGGGGAGCTTCGCTCCTCCAAGACTACAGCTTAATAAAACCGCTTTGATAAAATTATTTATTGTGTTATACTAAACACGCACAAAAGCGTAAGGGTTGTAGGCTTGACTCTCTGAAAAGGGGGTGAGGCTTTATGTCTGTATATGAAGCATTAATATTAATGCTATCATTTGGAAGTTTTATTATACTTCTTTTGACATATATTTCTTCAAAAAAGAAATAACCGCCCCCGTGGAATGGTAGCGGTTATTTAAGTTCACTTAAATAAATAGCAAGCCTACCGCCGTTAAGCGGTGTGCATCGGGAGTGTGTCCAGCACTCCCTTTTTTATTGTACTCATATTATACGATTGCTATGCCTAAATTTCAAGGATTATTTTTATGCTCCATACACAAAAAAACTCTATAGCTTAAAGCTATAGAGCCTTTTCCAATGGAGCATACGAGACTCGAACTCGTGACCCCAACACTGCCAGTGTTGTGCGCTCCCAACTGCGCTAATGCCCCTTATAAAATTTGCTCTCAAACAAAACCATGTCCCAAGAGCAAAACCATATTACCACATAAATTTCATAATTTCAACCATTTTTTTAAATTTTTATGT
>CAYWBF010000311.1:0-3515 GCA_964456085.1 uncultured Eubacteriales bacterium | reverse complement strand
ATAGAAGAATCTCAACATGCTGACAATTTCTCTGTTGGCGATAAACTTTAGGCGGCTTCAGCCGCAATCCAACCTACCGGCTTTCAGCCGGTAGTGGTTGAGTTTACCATGGAAGGATCGTTTACAGAAATTTTTTACAGGCTCGAAAAAGACGAATTTAAGGTAACTTCCTCAAATTTGTCTATATTTATTTAATATAGCTCTAACAGTATAAAGGGATACTGTAAATGTAACAGCTATCAGGACATAAATCCACATAGCCTAAGTTCGAGTTATAAAATAGGGCCGTTGACAATATCAGAAAAATATGCATTTTTAAAACCCCGAGGTCGTTTGACATCGGGGCTTTTCCTATTCGTATATTTAATTTGCCAAAAAGCTTGGCGGTATAGGTTTATACTTATCCTCATTTTATTTTCGATTAGACTGTCAGGAAGTGGTTTTATTTCATATTTCTTGGTTGTGTCTTGTCAAGTTGTGTAAATTCAAAGGAAAAGAATTATTAAAGAATTCAATATTAACCCCATATTTGTTTTTGTAGGTAAATTATATTATTTTTTAAAAATTGTAAATATATATTCTGTAATAACCCAGGCTCGCGTTTATTATAAACTTAGACGGTTCCTTAATTCCTTTATTTTTACATCACGAACCTTTCCGTTGCAGCTACTTACAGCCATGGCAGCACTCAACCCTGCAGCCTCTCCTATTGCATAACATGTAGGCTGAATACGCAAAGAGGAATGAGCCTCATGGGTAGAAGAAATGCTTCTTCCTGCAACTAAAAGATTGTCTAATCCTTTTGGAGTTAAGCAACGGAAAGGGATTCCGTAGTAGCTTCCTTGATCAAGCTCTTTAAGCAAGGTACCTTGACCGGAAGGACTGTGAATATCTATTTTATAAGCACAGTATGCAATGTCGTCCTCTGATTTTTTATAATCAAAAATATGCTCCTTAGTTAAAATATAATCACCAATTACACGCCTTGACTCTCTTATTCCTATTTGGGCAGCTGTCTCTATTAGATATGCATTTTCAAAGCCTTTTACATTTTTTTTCATATAATCCATTATATAAAAAACTTGGCGTCTGGCTTCTATTTCCGCTCTTGATAAATCTTCCTCGTCTAAAGCATTAAGATATGTAACTCTTGTCATATTTAAAACTACCTCGCCCTTACGTGGCAAACCAAAATAAAGCACTCTACCTTGAGGTAATTCGTCCTCTGTAGGTACATCATACTCAACCCCACAGTTTGTAGGAGAAGTAACACCGCCAACTCTGCACATTAACGTAGCTGGCTGGCACAAGCCATCTCCTTCTCTACCTATTTGAATTTCACAGCCACTTAATGCAGCAACATCCCCGTCACCTGTAGCATCAATAAACACCTTTGCACTAATCCATCTTTTCCCAGACTTGCCTACTACTTCAACCTCTTGCATATTATTGTCTAGCTTTTTCACTCCGGACACAAAGGTGTGAAAGCGTATTTTAACTTTAGCTTCAAGACACATTTCATTTAAAACATATTTCAGTGCTTCTGCATCAAAGGACTTTTCCTCCCCAAAGCCTCCATAGCTATCCATAGCTTTAAGCCTATCTATTACTTCAAGGAAAATTCCATTTACAATTGCCTTGCCGTTTACACTAAACTGCATAAAGGGTGCAACAAGACCAGCTGTAGCCATTCCTCCCAAAAAGCCATACCTTTCTAAAAGTAAAACATTTGCGCCATTTCTGGCAGAAGAAATGGCGGCGGCTGTTCCTGCCGGGCCACCACCACAAACAACTACATCATAAAATTCATTATTCATTAAAATATCCTCCTAACCTTTTACTGCTCCTGCTGTCATACCTTCAATAAAATACCGCTGACCCTTTATAAACACTGCAAACATAGGAACAATAGACATTGAGGTAAGAGCCATAATATAGTGGTACATTCTGCCGTTTTCATCTGTAAAATTAGCCAAAGCCAAAGGGATCGTTGCTAAATTTTTATCTCGTATAAATATTAAAGGTGTTTCATAGTCATTCCAGTGAAAGGAGAAAACTACAATAGCAAAAGTTGCCAAAGCCGGCTTCACCATTGGAAGCATAATACTCCAAAAAATCTTAAAGTGGTTAGCTCCATCAATTTGGGCAGACTCTATTAATGCGTCAGGTATTTGCATAAAATACTGGCGCATTAAAAATGTTCCGAATACTGCATAAAGTCCCGGCAATATTAAAGACCAGTGGGTATTTACAAGACCAAGCTGTGTAAACAAAACAAATTTTGGAACATAGGTAGCTTGACTTGGAACCATAAGAGTTGATATATAAATAATAAACAAAGTGTCCCTACCCCAAAATTTCAGCTTGGAAAATCCGTATGCAGCCAAAGCACTGGTAAAGCAAGCGCCAATAACATTAATGCTTGTTATTTTAATTGAATTAAAATATGTTTGAAGAACATTTTCACGCTGGAAAAGATATAAATAATTATCTAAGTATAAATAATCCGGAATCCATTTAATGGGATATGAAAATATATCAGCCGGACGCTTAAAAGATGAAGATAGCATCCAAAAAAACGGTATAAGCATAGAAATTGCCAAAAGAAGCATTAATGCAGTAATAATATAATTAATATATTGCTTTTTAGTAACCATACTTCTCCTCCATTAATAATTAACCCATTTCTTTTGGCCTTGCCACTGAATTATAGTAATTACCAAAATAATTAAAAATAAAAACATTGCAATAGCAGATGCATAACCGAATTTATAAAATTCAAAGGCAGCAGTGTATATGTAATAAACTAATACCGTTGTAGCTCTTACAGGCCCTCCCTGTGTCATAATTTGAATAGGCCCAAAAACCTTAAAGGAATTAATAACCTGAGTTATTAGCAAAAAGAATGTAGTAGGAGAAAGCATTGGAACAGTAATTTTTATTAAACGCTGCCACCAATTTGCCCCGTCCATGTCAGCGGCTTCATACAGTTCCCTTGATATACCCTGTAAGCCGCCAATGTAAATAATTGCTGCATATCCAATACTCATCCAAATCATCATAAACATAACGGCAGGTAACGCCCAAATTTTATCAGCTAAAAAATTTGGAGTGTTTTGCATTCCAAAAAACCTAAGCAAATATACAAAAGGGCCTTCCTTGCTATAAAGCATTGACCATATTAAAGATATTGCAACTATATTTGTTATATGGGGTAGAAAAACACAAAGCCTTATGAAGTTCTTTCCAAAAACATGGTCATTTATTAAAACGGCTATGAACAAGGCAACAATAAGCGTAACTGGAACAACCACTGCTGTATAAACAACATTATTCACTAAAGACTGAGTAAACCATTGGTCGCCCCACATAACAATGTAATTTTTCACACCAATAAGCCCTGCCTGATAATAACCACAGTCGCGTTCGGTTTCAAAATCGGCTCGTTGGGTACACATCAAAAATGAGTAAGTGTTCCATTCGTTATATATATATTTTATCGACGAGAAGAAATA
>CAYWBF010000310.1:0-3515 GCA_964456085.1 uncultured Eubacteriales bacterium | reverse complement strand
TAAGGTCACGGGCATAGCTAGCCCTTGTCCGCTCGGATTTTGTATCGGAGATACCTCTGAAATATTCTCCCAAAAAGTCCGGCAGCTCCTCCAAAAGCCCTCGAAGCTCCAGTACCATTTTGGTCTTAACGTCCTTGTGGTAGTCCTTTGACATATGAGCCTACTCCTTTGCATAGCCTTTAATCTGGGAGCGAGTAATCGCCCCAAAAACCTTCTCTGGAAAGCTTTCATAATTCTTGCACTGCTCTCGTATAAACTCCTTAGTCTCTTGGCGCTTAGTTTTTCCGTCTACAGGACAGGGGCTTTTTACCACCGGCAGGTTGCTCCTTTTTGCAAAGGAAACAATATCAGCCTCGGGCACATACATCAGCGGACGTATGGAGTGAAGCTTCTTTCTGTCCAAAAATGTAACAGGGGCAAAGGTAGAAATACGCCCCTCATAAAAGAGCGACATAAAAAAGGTTTCAATAATATCGTCTTTGTTATGTCCAAGGGCAATTTTGTTTATGCCAAGCCGTTCTGCCTCAGCGTTTAGAGCACCTTTACGCATTTTGGCGCATAGAGAGCAGGGGTTTTTCTCTTTTCTTATGTCAAAAATTATTTCACCAATATCTGTCTCCAAAACGTAGTATTCCACCCCTATCCTCTCACAAAGCTCCTTCACATTGGAAAGGTCAAAACCCGGAAGCCCCAGAGAAACAGTTATTCCCACTACCTCATACTTAACAGGATAGAACCTCTGCATCTCCTTTAAAGCCATAAGCAGCGCAAGGGAGTCTTTTCCACCCGACACCCCTACTGCAATTTTATCTCCTTCCTGTATCATGTTATAATCCTCGCAGGCACGCCTTACGAGGCTCAAAAGCTGGTTTAATCTCATTTTTTAGTCCTTGCCTTCCTTTTAACTATAGTTATGTAAATATAAATTGCCACGTTTTTGTCACGTTGTGCTGTTAGGAAATGCGTTATCTACCGCAGTCCTGAGCATTCATTCCTGTAAAACTCCTGTTTTTTAACTTTTCTATATATGCCTATTTTATCACATTTTGCACAGATAGTAAAACTGTTCAACCATGTACAATTTTGCTGAAAATAAATTGGAATCATTCAAAAATCTTTACAAATTTTAGCTCTTGTGTAATAATTAGTTATTAAATCTACACATTGGGGGCGTTATGGAACCTAAAAAGAAAACCGCTTTGTATTTCTTGCTTCTTATAGCATTAAACCTAGTGCTTATTATTTCTGCCTACGCCTTAATATACAACGTAAAACAAATGCTTCAAAAAGACGCAGAGGTTAACCTTTTGGAAATAGCGACCCAGAACGAGCGGATTATCACAGAAAGAGTTCTTAACGATATTAATAATCTAAAAATAATAGCTAATCAAATAGCCAGCCTTGAGCTAAGCTTTAGCAAATCGGAAATGGTTTATTTTTTGGCCACAAAGGCGTCTCAATATGGCTATAACTATCTTTATGTTTCGGACACAGAAGGGAATGCATATCCCAGCAAGGGTAGTCCCTTCAACGTTTCCGGCAGACTTTATTTTAAAAAGGTGCTTACAGGAGTGCCAACTATTACAGAAAAGCTTGTCTCTAGGCTGGACGGCAAGGAGACTTACTTTTGCGTTGTGCCTATTGTTCGCAATGACGAGATAATAGGTATAATTGCCCGGCCTTATTATGAAGAGGAGCTTTCCAAAATATTTGCCCCTTCTTTGTTTAAGGATTTTGGAAGAATTACTGTTTTTAACGCCAGCGGCGACGTGTTAATTCATACCAAGCATTTTGGGTTTTGCTTTGTAAATTCGGGCAACTATTACCGTGACCTATACGCCATCGACAATAAGGAAGCCGCCGAGAAAATTAAGATTGACCTTAGTAAAGGCGAAAGCGGCTTTGAATTTCTAAAGCTTCCTAATGGGGAGACGATGCTGTCTGCACATGTGCCCTTTGAAATTTTGGAGGACTGGTATCTCTCTACAGCAGTACCCACACAGCTAATATCCTTTAACGGTGACAAGGTAGTTTTTGTGTTTTTGATTGTTATACTCTTTGTATTTATTATGGCTGCTGCCAGTGCATATTTTATTATTTACATGCAAACCTCAGCAAAGAAATCCTTACAGCGCATGGCTTTTGTAGACCCTCTTACCGGCGGCAACACATTTAATAAGTTTATAATAGACTCTGGCCGTATACTCTCGGACAAATCCATTACTGACTATGCGGTAATAAAGCTTGACATTGACAACTTTAAATACATAAACGAGCTTCACGGCTACACAACAGGGGACGAAATTTTAAAAAAGGTATCTGATTTTATTTCTGCCATTATAGACAAGGACGAGGTGTTTGCTAGAATATCAGCAGATAATTTTGTACTGCTGGCGAAAAAATCTACACTTCCAAGGCTTGAAGCCGAGCTTGAAGTCAGTAAGCTGGAAGCCGCCGGGTTTAACGCCAGCTTGAGCTTCTCCTACTCAGCAGGGGTTTATTTCCCCAGCCTTGTGGAGGAGGTGCCTTCAATGATTGACAAGGCTACCTCTGCCGCAAAAACCATAAAGGGCGACACCACCAAGCATTTTATGTATTACACCGACGATATGGGCCAAAAGGCTATTGAAGCGGAGCTTATTAAAATAAAAATGCAGCCTGCTCTTAAAAACAAAGAATTTCTACCCTACTATCAGCCAAAGTACGACGTATACACAGGCAAGATTGTAGGTGCGGAGGTGCTTGTAAGATGGCTGCAACCAGGAAACGGACTTGTGCCGCCATTTAGGTTTATACCTGTTTTTGAAAAAACTGGCTTTATTGTGCAGCTAGATTTGTATATGTTCCACGCACTGTGCAATACCTTAAGCATCTGGATTTCCCAAGGCATTACCCCAGTTCCAATAAGCATTAACTTTTCCAGAATACATTTGCAGAATCCCGGCTTCCCAGACATGCTTGCAGACATATACAAAAGCTACGGACTGCCAAAGAATCTGGTGGAAATAGAAATCACCGAAAGCGCCTTCTTTAACAGCATGAGCACTATATACGATATGGCTATGAAGCTTAAGACTGCAGGGTTTATTATAACAATGGACGATTTTGGCAGCGGTTACTCTTCCTTTAATATGCTGACAGAAATCCCTATGGACGTTTTGAAAATAGATAAAGAGTTTTTGGCGGAGTCTAAGGACAATATTCGGAGGGATATTGTAATCGAGCATATTGTTGAAATGACCAAGCAGCTTAACATTGAGGTTGTTGCAGAGGGGGTTGAGACTAAGGAACAGGTGGAGTTTTTGCAGAGGGTTGGCTGTTCTATTGCTCAGGGGTATTATTACGCCAAGCCTATGCCATCTGATGAATTTGAGAGATTATTTTTTACACAGCTTAATAATTCCTAGAAGAAAACTGCTATTAAATGCGACTAAATCGACTACATTGACGACGACACACTTAAAAATTACTTAGGGTATACAGTCTTGGGGGAGCTGCACTCCCCCAACCCCCCT
>CAYWBF010000309.1:0-3517 GCA_964456085.1 uncultured Eubacteriales bacterium | reverse complement strand
CGTTCGCGTGTTATGTCGCTTGGGTACGGTCTGCGCATTCAAATCCCTCTTTTTACATATCTTGCTCCTATTATATCATATCTGTGAGATTTTGGACAGGCTCTAAGCGGAGCGCTTTCTGAAATTAAGGCTTTGCATAAGCAGAACAAACTGTTACTCGAATTTGCGAAGCAAGCGGATTTACGAATGTTTATGGAATCAGGAGGTATTCAGGCGAAGTCGGAAATTGCCGGGAATACCGTCATATTGCAAAGTGATGATATGAAAGCTTTGCAAGGCGAAGTTATTGCGATTTTGTATCAAACAGATTTGTGCCCTGTAAAAATGGAAATTGCCGAATCCAGCCTTGAGAATCTGTTCTTTGAGGTGGTGTCATGAGTGGCTTTGTTGCTTTTTCAAAAAAAGAATTTACCGAAAATACAAGGAATTATCGTCTTCTTATAATGATTGCAATATTTGCGTATTCGGATTCATGGGACCGCTAACCGCAAAGTTCACGCCGCAAATTTTATCGGCTTTAGCACTTGAATGTTTACAAAAGGCTGATTGAATAAGGCTTCTTTTTATGGTATACTATTAAATGAGTTATAATATAATCCATATAAATACTTATATACATTGGGAAAGGGGATATAGTATGCTGATAGAGAATAAGCCAAGCTGTAAAAATTCCCTAAAAGGGAAAGTAGTATTGATAACAGGCGCAGGTGGCGGTATCGGTTATGAGGCTGCAAAAGCATTTGCATATATGGGTGCAGTTATTATTATTGCCGAGATTTGCGAAGAAAAAGGGGCTTACGCTGTACAGACAATTCACAATGACTTTCCAACTGCAAAGGTAGAACTTTATCTGATTGATTTATCAGAAGAAAATCAAGTAAACGAAATGTACTCTTATATAATAAAGAAATATGGATTTGTCGATATATTATTACATAACGCAACTATGATTGCTATGGGAAATGTTGAAGAAGTGCCGATAGCGATTTGGGACAAGAGCTATAGAGTAAATTTCAAAGCCCCATTATTGCTGACACAGCTTTTTCTGCCACACATGAAGAAACGCGATACGGGCATCATCGTATTTGTTTCTTCGTCCGGTGCCGCGCCGTATATGGGGGCCTATGAGGTCTTTAAAACATCACAAGTAGAGTTATGTAATACCTTATGCGGAGAATTGGAAAATACGAATATTTATACATATGCCATTGGCCCCGGCTTGGTAAAAACCGATACGGCAATGAAAGGAATCGAAGTTGTAGCGGATAAAATGGGCATATCGACGGAAACGTTTTATGCCATGAATGATAAACATATTCTAAGCGCAGAAGAAGCAGGCTGTGGATTCGCAGTCTCTGTTCTTTTGGCTGAGAAATACAACGGACAGGAAATTGGCTCTATACAAGCCCTTGTTGATAGTGAGTTAATCCACAACTCGAAACAAGAAACAATTTCAACATTTGATGAAATTGCTCTTTCGTTAGTTCACAAAATCATCACCATATATATTGAACAATACAATGGCTGGATGGCAAGAAATGTGTTTGAGCGTCAATGGGTTTTACGGGATTTTAAAAAAACTGTGGGAATGTCGGCGGAACAGTGTAAAATTGATTTGGAACGCTTGAGAAGCGAATTGCAACGAGCAGACATAATTAATCTATCATTGTATAAAAACCATTTTGTGAAACTCAAAGAGTATTTTATAAGGCAACACAAATTGCTTCAAGGATTTGAAAAGAATCCTGATAAGCTAAAAGAAAACTCCGCTATCCTTGAACAGTGGATTAATGATTTAAATAAAATTGTTGAAAACATACGCGCTAAATGATCCTCTAATAGGCGGTCATTAAGTGCTATTTATATAATGGGAGAGAATTATAATGAGAACAGAAAAACAGATGATAGACATTATATTAAATTATGCAAAAGAAAATGAGCATGTTCGTGCCGTTTATATGAATGGTTCTCGTGCAAATCCAAATATTGAAAAGGACAAATATCAAGATTTTGATATTGTATATGTTGCCGATAATACAGCACCACCTTTTAATGACAAAAAATGGATAGAATCCTTTGGTGAAATTGCTGTATTGCAGGAACCTGACTTGAATGATTGCGCTTGGGGAGCAAACATGATTTCACTCGTTCTTATGGCTGGCAATTGCTTTTTTATGACGGAAATCGCATTGATTTAACAATATGTACAAAACAAGCAATGCTTGATGAATATACCACCTTATAAATATAATATTGCTCTTAGCCAGAATTTTCCGCTTCTTCTCTAAGCAGGCGAGAGGAACTTTCTGCCAAGCGGCAGTATAACGCCTGATCCTCCATAATCTCATTCCCATGACATCGAATGCGGGAATAACGTCTAAGCGCCCAAAGCTGTTTCTCTTTATTTTTGCCATTTATCAATGTAAGCAATAGGTCGGTGTCGTCCATAAGATAAATCGCATCTTCTCTCTTGAAATAACCGACATCTTCGGCATCTGATTTGCTATTTCGTACAGTACGGCGTTCATTTCTAAACGAACATCAGTAGGCATCGTTTTGTTATTTTTCTGTGCTTTTCGTTCCAATTCAAAAATCCGGTTTATTGCTGTGGCTTTGACTTCACGGTATGAAATAATTTGTAGGCAAAGTTTCAAGTAATATTTTTGATGATGAAACTTTGCCTACAAATTTTTGTTTGTGGCATTTGTAAAAAAGAAATTGCCGGTAGAATACCGCTGGCTTAGGATGGCTGACGGTTCAGGTTCGAGTAATGGGTATAAACTCTTGATAGCACATATAATGGTGGTCATCAATGGATGTATCACCGTGATAGTGGCCAAAAAACCAGTTTTTGTACTTCACTTTGGTTTTCACCTGTTCCAAAAACGCGGTTAAGCTGTCCTTAGGATAACCCTTTGCTCCAAGCAACTCCAAAAGAAGCCGAATACTCTCCGGCGGGCAGTGGGTGATGATATGGTCTACCGTGTAATCGGCAGTTTCGAGGTTTCTCCATGCCTCATCGTATTCCTCGGAGCTTGGCAGTTCTTCTTTCCACCACGATACATGCTCAATACGATATTTAATCCATTTTTCCGAAAGCTCTGTTTTCCTCTCTAAAAACAATGGATCGTCCATAGAAAGTACACCGCCCGGAATGTCATGGCAGGAAGCGCCGCCCATTGTGAAGAAGCGCCTATCCTCAATAGTAAAAATTTGCCCGCGCATCAGATGAATGATAGACGGACGGATAAACTGTGCCTTGCCACCGCAAAACTCTTTGACCTCATAAGTTTTAAGAAGGTCGTAGTTTGAATGATTGCCGGTTACAAACAGCGTGGTAAAGGGTTTCGCTGCAAGCGCATCAAGAATTTTTGCTTCTTTCGGGGTGTCCTCCCAAATGCCAAAATCGCCGCAGATGATGACGTAATCCTGTTTTGTCAAATGCTTCTGCTCTGTAAAATAGTCGTCATCAAAGCGTCTGTAGTCCCTATGGGTATCCCCTGTAATATAAACCATA
>CAYWBF010000308.1:0-3526 GCA_964456085.1 uncultured Eubacteriales bacterium | reverse complement strand
AAGTATGTTATGCCATACCTCGTTTAGCAGCTTTTTTGTTACTAATTGTTCTGCTGCAAAAACAAAATAACCAACAAGTCGCACATAGGTAAAATTTATTTAAATAAGTTTCAATAAAATAATTGACAATATTTTAAATTCGTTGTATAATTTGTTCAAAACATGTAAGGCTTTACAGGAGTTTGGTAATGTCTATTAGAATAGAAGATGTAGCAAGAGAAAGTGGCTTTTCTACTGCGACAGTGTCTAGGGCACTTTCAGGAGAGGGTTATGTAAACAAAAAAACTAAGGAAAAGATTTTACAGGTTGTAAAGCGGCTTAACTATTCCCCAAATGCTCTAGCAAGAGGGCTTGTTCGCAAAAAAACCAATGTAATAGGCTTGGTGGTTTCGGACATATCAATGCTTTTCTATGCAGCGGCTCTTGGAATCATAGAAACCTATGCGGCAAGCTTTGGATTAAAGCTTATGTTGTGTAACGTACTGGGGGATATTGAAAAGGAAAAGGCTTATTTAAAGACCTTCATAGGCATGAGGGTTGACGGCATAATTATCATGCATGAGCAAATGGACGAGGAGCTTCACCAAATGCTTACCTCTCTGGATACTCCAGTGGTTTGCTCGGCTATAGACCTGCCGGGGATTGAGCTGCCTACAGTTGTTGTTAACGATGAACTAGCCGCCTATGATGCGGTAAAGTACATTGTCTCACTTGGCCATAAGGATATAGCGTTTTTTGGCTCCTGCGGCGGCAACGATTTTATAGGCAAAACTAGAACAGATGGGTATTCCAGAGCACTAAAAGACTTTGGACTGGAATTTAATGAAGAAAACCTTTATTGTGGTTCTTTAGATTTTGCCAGCGGCTATAAGCATATGCAGGATATGTTAGGCCGCAAAAATCGACGCCCCACTGCTGTCTTTGCTGGCAGTGACGACTTAGCCATAGGTGCAATAAGCTGTGCAAAGGATAATTCGGTTAATATTCCCGAGGAAATTTCAATTATCGGCTTTGATAACAGCAAAATGACACCCTTTGTTCGCCCTGCATTAACAACAGTTTCCCAGTCCTTTGATGAAATAGGGCGCAAAACCATTGAAATGCTGGTCAAGTACATTAACGACCCTACGCTAAAGGCCGAAAAAGAGTGGGTATCCCATAGCTTAGAAATAAGAAAAAGCTGTGCTCCGGTTAAAGTTGCTAATAATATATAGAAGAAAAATTTGTGAGGAAGGTTAACAGATAGCTTTCCTTATGCTCAAGCAGCCTAGAAAAATGGGCATAATAGGAAAAAGTTAATTGTACTTGCATATGTAAAGCTTTACACATAAGTTGTACATAGAAATTTAAGAACAATGTTTTTAACCATGTGTGTAAAGCTTTACATATGAATATAGTACAGTTTACGATAGTAGCAAGTCGAAACTTTGGTATATTTGCAAAATGGAATATTTCGTGGATTCCATCAATATTACATATCCAGGAGGAAATTTTTATGCAGCAACTGGGATACATTTCGGGTTTATATTGCCCAAAATGTGGTGCAGAGTATGACCACAACGAGCTTCACCAGCTTTGTAAGTGCGGTAAGCCACTTCTTGTGCGTTATGACTTGGAAAAGGTAAAGGCAACCATGACTAAGGAAGCTATAAAAGCTCGCAAGCCTTCTTTATGGCGGTATCAAGAGCTATTGCCTGTTATTAAGGAAGAAAACGTAGTTACATTAGGGGAAGGTATGACACCGCTTTATCCGGCGGCCGCCAGTGGCAAGGCTATTGGTATACCTAATCTTCTTATTAAAGATGAGGGCATTACTCCTACAGGTACCTTTAAGTCAAGAGGAGCGGCTGTTGGTGTATCAAAGGCTAAGGAACTTGGTGTTGAAGTTTTAATTATGCCTACAAACGGTGCGGCAGGTGCGGCTTGGGCATTGTTTGGGGCGAGAGCTGGTATAAAGTCAGTCATTATTATGCCGGAGGACGCTCCTTTAATAACAAGAAATGAATGTATAGCCAGCGGTGCAGATTTATATATTGTAAAAGGGCTGATTTCCGATGCAGGAAAAATCGTGGCTCGTTCAGCTGCGGCAAACGGATGGTTTGACGCTTCCACCCTTAAAGAGCCTTACCGTATAGAGGGCAAGAAAACTATGGGCTTGGAGATTTGCGAGCAGCTTGATTGGGAAATGCCAGACGTAATTATTTATCCAACAGGCGGCGGCGTTGGGCTTATAGGTATTTATAAGGCGCTTCAGGAGCTTTTGGAAATTGGGCTAATCAGCGGCAAAATGCCTAAGCTTGTAGCTGCACAGGCAAGCGGTTGTGACCCGATTGTTAAAGCATTTGAGCAGGGCGCAACTGAATCTCAATTCTGTGAAAACTCCAAGACAGTTGCTTTTGGAATAAACGTACCTAAGGCTTTAGGCGATTTCCTTGTACTTGAAGCTATCTACGCAACAGAGGGCTGTGCTGTAGCTGTGCCTGATGATGAGATACTTGACGGACAGAAGCTTTTGGCTACCTTAGACGGCACATTTGTTTGCCCAGAGGGTGCATGTGCATTTGTAGCTGCAAAGAAGCTTCGTGAAAGCGGCTTTATTAAGGAAAATGATAGAGTGGTTGTACTTAACACAGGAGCAGGTATCAAATATCCAATGCCTGTTGAACCAAACTATTTGCCGCTAGATGCAACACTTTAATATTTACCTAGGAGGTTTAATATGGACTTTAGTGAGTTTTTCCCTATTCCTGATATGATGCAGTACAAAAAGGTTTTATGTATACAGCCCCACCAAGATGATACGGAGATTTCGGCTGGAGGAGCAGTAGCTAAGCTTATTTCCATGGGAGCAGAGGTGAATTATATTGCCGTAACTGACGGCAGACTTGGTTGCCACGATAATTCCTACACACCTACACAGGTTGCAGAAATACGAAAGGTTGAGCAGCGTGTATCCGCAGATGTTTTGGGGGTAAAGGAAATTTACAACCTTGGGCTGTGGGATAATACTGCTTTAACGGTACAAGAGATTGCAGCCAAGATGGTGCCTATTATTCGTGAGGTAAAGCCGGAACTTGTGATCACCTGCGACCCATACATGCAATATGAGGTTCACTCCGACCACTATAAGGTAGGACTTGCGGCAGCAGAGGCATTTTTCTTTAGCTCCTTGGCACGCTATCCATATAATGGCGACGACAGCATAGTTTATGATACCTGGCAGCCATCGGCTATAGCCTTTTACCATTCTGACAATCCTAATACATACATAGATATTACAGATTTTTGGGAACAAAAGGTGCTTTCCATTAAAAAGCATGTAAGCCAGTTTGACTACAGCGATGAAATTTTTGAGAACTTCATGAAATTTGTAACCCACAGGGCAGAGCGGTTTGGCCAAGTGGCTGGGTGCAAATATGCAGAAGCCTACAAGGTTTTATTGCCTCGCCACTTACACGGCTTTGAATATGCCTGGAAGGCATAAGAGAGTTAACGGGTTCAAAGGGGAGTTATGTTAATCTTCCCG
>CAYWBF010000307.1:0-3542 GCA_964456085.1 uncultured Eubacteriales bacterium | reverse complement strand
TGTGGAATACGAAAAAACTGACGAAAACCTTCGGGCCATAGATAAACAAAACAACGTAATAAAACACAGCAAGGAAAAAATGCTCCGCTTTGACAAGCACTATACAAACAGAGAGCTTAAGCATATGTTTGGAGCTGGAAGTATAGATACAATATCCATCTTTGAGGAAAATTACGTCCGTTATCTAAGATCGCTGGAGGACTGGGCAAATTATTTGCTCCTCCAAAAAAAGGGTGACTATTTAAACCACGCAGAAATTATTTTGCAAGAATGTACCCGCCTAAAAAGCGAATCAAGCAAAACCTATATTAAGCTAATAGACATATACGCCGAAAAGGAAAACACCGACGCCCTTAAGCGTCTGCGAAAAACATTCTCCGATGAAAGCTTCTTCCCCCACAACAATTATCTAAAAAATAAAATATTAAAACATTTAGAGGTGTATTTATGAATATTGGGATTTTTACTGATACCTATTCACCACAAATAAACGGCGTTGTAACTTCGGTTAGAATGCTGGAAAAGGAGCTTAACGCCCTTGGCCACAAGGTATTTATTATAACCACCAGCGACCCTAAGGCAAAAACACGTCACCCAAGGGTTTTTCGTATGCCTAGTATGCCCTTTGTATTCTTGCCTACCCATAGGGTTGCTATGCTATATTCGCCCAAACTTTTGCTTTCCATAAAAAAATTAGACTTAGACATCATTCACACCCAGTCAGAATTTCCTGTGGGCATATTTGGAAAGATTGTATCGGAGTTTTATAAAATCCCAATGGTACACACATATCATACAATGTACGAGGACTACGTGCACTATATAGCCAGGGGACACTTAATCACCCCAAAAATGGCTCAAAAATATTCAAGAATTTTTTGCAACAGAGCAAAGGTTGTTATCGCCCCTGTGGAAAAGGCAAAAAACTCCCTCATAAACTACGGTGTAAAGCGCCCCATTAAGGTAATCCCTACGGGTCTTGACTTCTCACCCTTCTCCAGAGAAAACTACTCAGAAAGCGAGCTGCTCCGAGAAAAGGAGAGCTTAGGCATAAAGCCTGATGAGCCTGTTATTGTTTACTGCGGCAGAGTGGCTAAGGAAAAATCCATTGACGTAATCGTAGGTCAAATTCCCGGTCTTTTGGAAATGCTTCCTAAGGTAAAGCTGCTGATTGTAGGGGACGGCCCATCGAGAAAGGATTTGGAGGCACAAGCAGAAGAGCTTGGAATTAAAAATTCCGTAATCTTCGCCGGTGCAAAGCCTTGGGAGCAAATGGGGAAATTCTATCAGATAGGCGACGTTTTCGCTACGGCTTCTACCTCCGAAACCCAAGGCCTTACCTATATAGAAGCAATGGCCGCCAAGGTTCCTGTAGTGGCGAAGCGTGACAAAAGCGTGGAGGGCATTATTGTGGACGGCGAAACAGGCTTTACCTTTGAAAAAGACTCGGATTTGCCGGGGCTTTTCTACAGGGTGCTTACAGACAAAAAGCTTTCCAAGGAAATAAAGGAAAATGGCTACAACGCAATTGCCGACTTATCCTCAAAAACCTTTGCCGAGAGACTTGAAGCTCTCTACAAAGAGGTTTTAGATACGGTATACTAATATGGATTACTTCATTACCTTTTCGGAGGGTGTGCTAACCTTCATATCTCCTTGCTTGCTGCCTATGCTCCCCATTTATTTTACTTATCTGGCCGGTAGTCTTAAGGACGACGACGGAGGTAGAGTTATAAGAAACTCTCTTGGGTTTGTGCTGGGTTTTTCTGTGGTATTTATTCTGATGGGGGCATTAGCTTCTACATTTGCACGGTTTATTATTAAAAATATCAATGCCATAAATATTGCAGGGGGCATTATAATTATTTTTTTCGGGCTGAATATGCTTGGCTTAATAAAAATCCCCTTGCTAAACCAAACGAAACGGCTTAGCTACAGAGTTAATGCCCTATCCTTTCTTTCGTCAGTGGTGTTCGGAGTAATTTTTGGTGTGGGCTGGACGCCATGTACGGGTATTTATTTAGGCTCGGCACTAATTCTTGCAGCAAGCAGCGATACAATTTTGAATGGAGTACTGCTTTTATGTGCCTACTCCCTTGGCCTTGGAATACCTTTTGTATTGTCTGCCGTTTTGCTGCGGCGCTTGGACGCTGCCTTTGCTTTTATTAAGAAAAGCTACACTGTTATTAATATTGTGTCCGGCGTTTTACTTATCGCCCTTGGAATAGCCATGGTTACTGGAAAGCTGAACACGCTTTACGGGTTGCTCACATAAGACCCCCAAAGGAGAATATTATGAAAAATAAAATTTTTTTGCTTATTACAATTGGCATTGCAGCTCTGCTTTTCGGAGTAAGCTACTACGCCGTTAATCTAATGCCAAAGGACAGCTACAGCAAAATAGACGAAATTAAAAACTCTGCTCCAAAGTCTGCTGCTAACCCTTCCCCATCCTCAATTAAAACAAACAGTGACCAAGCTAATTTGGACATTTCCCTAGAAAACGAAGCAGGTGAAACCGTCCTCCTTTCCCAATATATAAAAGACAAAAAGGCAGTAGTTAACTTCTGGGCAAGCTGGTGTGGCCCCTGCGCTATGGAGATGCCCCACTTTTTAAAGCTTGAAGAAGAATACGGCGAGGGTATTGTTTTCGTAATGATAAACCTAACCGACGGCAACCAAGAAACAAAGGAACAAGCCCAAGAATTTTTGGACAAAAATAAATACACCTTCAAAAATGTGCTCTACGACACAAAGCTTGAAGGTGCATACGCCTACGCCGTAAGGTTTATACCCTTGACGGTGCTTATTGATGAAAATGGGACAGTTGTATCTAAAATTAACTCTACTCTTTCAGAGGAATCGCTTAGAGATGCTATTAAGCTGTTTGATTCGGCTAAATAATGAAAGCCCTACGAAATTATCGTAGGGCTTTCATTATTTTCACTTACTCCGCCGCAGACTTCCTAAAAAAGTCCTTAAGCTTTCGATAAGCCCTACCGTTCACACTATTGGCAGGAAATTTTTGTTTTTCGTTCTGTTTTCCGGCGGCTACACCAGTGAGAATTTCTATACCCTCATCAACATGCGTCACAGGATAGATATGAAACTGCTTTTTCTTAACAGCCTCTATCACTTCATCACGCAAAACAAGGTCATCTACGTTTTGAGCAGGAATAATAACCCCTTGATGTCCTGTAAGCCCTCGCTTCTTGCATAGATTAAAGAAGCCCTCCACCTTATAGGTTACTCCCCCAATAGGCTGGATTTCGCCGCGCTGATTCATACTGCCCGTTACGGCAATCTCTTGATTTATAGGTAGCCCTGTAAGGCTGGAAAGTATAGCGTATAATTCCGTACTCGATGCGCTGTCCCCGTCAATGCCGCTGTAATTCTGCTCAAAGCACAGTCTACAGGATAAAGACAACGGAAACTCCTGTGCATAGGTTTGCCCAAGATACCCAATGAGCACCTGTATACCCTTATCGTGAATACTTCCGCTCATTTCGGCTTCCTTTTCAATATTTACAATGCCGGCCTTA
>CAYWBF010000306.1:0-3550 GCA_964456085.1 uncultured Eubacteriales bacterium | reverse complement strand
GCAGGATAGAGCAACGGCCTTCTAAGCCGTGGGTCGGGGGTTCGAATCCCTCCAGATACGTTGTGCCGGTGTTTCATTCTTGAAGCACCATTATGGTGGGTGTAGCTCAGTTGGTTAGAGCGCCAGATTGTGGCTCTGGAGGCCGTGGGTTCGAGTCCCATTATCCACCCTGTACCTTTATTAATAAGGGTTACTAGCTCAGTTGGTAGAGCACTGGACTTTTAATCCAGGTGTCCCGGGTTCGAATCCCGGGTAACTCATTAAAAAACGTTGAGAAATCAACGTTTTTTTTGTTGTCTTTAACTTTTTTAAATAAATTTATAGCTGCTTTGCATGTTGGTTACTCTTATTTGCATGTGGGTAGCTGACCTATTGCGCTTAATACAAAGGTTACTTATACTGGAGGAAAGCAAGATGCTTATTAGGTTAGAGGAAGACTTAAATCAAGAAGATATTGAGATTTTGATTCGATACGCACAAATGACTAAGCGGATAAAGCGTATGGTAACGCTGTTAAAATCAGTTGACAGCCGAGTGAAATGCACCTTGGATAGTAATGAGGTTTGGCTTAATGCTTCCAGTATTTATTATATTGAAAGTGTGGATAAGAAAACCTTTGTTTATTGTGAAAAGAGCGTTTATCGCACAGAGCTTCGGTTGTATCAGCTTATGGAAGAGCTGTCGGGAGCAGGGTTTGTGCAAGTGAACAAGGCATGTATTCTGAACATTAACGTGCTTGAAGGCATCAAACCTCTTATGAATAGCCGGTTGGAGGCTACCCTTACCAACGGCGAGCGCATCTATGTTACTCGAAAATATCTTCCGGACATAAAAAGAAATCTTGAGGAAAGGTGACTAATGAAAACTCTAATCAAAAATATTTTTGCTACAACAGGCTTGACCTTGCTGGTGCTTGGTGGCGTTGCTACGGCTTTCGGCGGAAAATATTTGTTTATCTCCAGTGTTTTTGAATCGCTTCTGGTTAATGTGCTTATTCACCTGGGATTGCTGGTGATAAGCAAATTTGAAAGCAGATACTACCTTCTGGAGATTTTGTATGAAGTGGCCTATGTATTCCTAGTGCTTATTCCTGCCGGATATTTGTTTGGCTGGTACAGCACAACTCCTTTGTGGATTGTGGTGATAATGGGCGTGGTTGTTTATGCAATGGGCTGCTTTGTCAGTATTTTCCGTGTCACAAGCGATGTGAAGGAGATTAATCGCCAAATACAAGTCTTAAAACAAAAAGAGGAATAAATCTCAAAGAAAGGCGTGTTAAGATGATAATTTTGCAAGTGGAAAATATTACAAAGGTCTTTAATCAAAAGGAGCAGATTTTAAAGGGGATTTCCTTCACATTAGAGGAGGAAACTTTTACAGCGGTTTTAGGTCCTAGCGGTTCCGGTAAGTCTACATTGCTTAACGTTGTGTCGGGTATGTTAAAGCCTACGTCGGGTAGTGTTTGTTATAAGGGGCGTGATATAACTAAGCTTAGGGATAATGAGCTTGCAGATTGGAAGCGTAATGAAGTAAGCAATATTTTTCAGAGCTACATGCTTTTAGGGAATTTAACAGCAGGTGAGAATATAAAAATTGGTATTTCGCCTAATAAAGAAGCGCTGGCATTTGACAGGATAACTCGTATTTTGGAAATTGACAACATACTTGATAAGTTTCCGTCACAGCTATCGGGGGGACAGCAGCAGAGGGTGGCAATTGCGAGAGCGGTGATTAAGAAGCCCAGCATTTTGTTTTGTGATGAAGCAACAGGGGCGCTGGACGAAGCAAATAGCAAGCAGGTGGTTGAGCTTCTGCATAATCTTAAAAAGACTTTTGGCATCAGTATACTTTTTATCACTCACAATCTTGAGATAGCCAAAACCGCTGACAGGGTAATCACTGTCAAGGACGGTCTGATTTTCAGCGAAACAGTAAATGAGAAGCCTATTTCTGCTTCGGAAATGATTTGGGGGTGAGCTTGTGTCCTTGTTATTATTTAAACAGCTTTCTCGAGAATTGCTTAAAAACCGAGTGTTTGTAGTTTTATTGTGGGTGCTCTCTGCTTTAACTTCGTTTATGTTCTTTTTTGTGCATTTTTCCATTGACGGGAATAAGAGGAAGCTTTGTCAAACCGCCCTACTTAGTGAAAACCAACAGCTTTACCTAAATGCGTTAAACGCCAATACCATGTTGGCCGCAAATATGTTAATAGTGCTGACAGCTCTTACAGCCTTTGTGTTCGGCATGTTTTTCTTTCGTTTTTTAAAAGCTGGGGCAAAGCAAATCGGGTGCATGAAGGCTATGGGATTTAGGAATAGTGCTTTTTACTGGTGTTTTGGTATGTTCGCGTCAATTGTTTCTCTTTTGGGGGCGACAGTTGGTTTAGGCTTGGGGTATGTGTACTCTGATGTTTTGTTAAAGGCAAATATGCAGTCATATTCTGTCACAGAGCAGGTTAAGGAGATATATATTTCAACATTTATTATTGGCGTTTTTGCTCCTATGGTTGTATTTTGCTTTGTTAGCCTATGCAGTTATACCGTTATTAAGAAAAAAGAGGCGGCAGTTTTAATGGCAGGAGAGAGCAAGCAAGGGTTAACACTGTTTACTCGTATTGCCAATGCCTTTGTGCAGTTATTGCCAGTATGGGACAAATTCCCATTGAGGATTGCATTAAGAAAGCCTGTTGCCGTTTTGTTGATTTTTATTGCAGTTATGGGGTTTACTGTTATGTTTGTAATGGGGTATTCGTTAACCCTTAGTAGTAGTAAGGTTTATAACTCACAGGTGGATGGGCATTTTTACAAGTATGAAACGGTATTTGACGCCTACCAAATCAATCATGAGCCAAATGAATCGGCAATCTACTATTTGCAGGTAGGCGGAAGCATAAAAAAATCAGATAAAGAGATAAGGCAAGAAATCGTCGGCTTGGAGTGTAACCCAAAAGTATTTGCTATGAAAAATCCTACGGGTCAAATATTGGCTACTCCGGAAGTAGGTGCTATTTACATCAGTCCAGCACTTAAAGATATGTATGGCATAGACATAGGGGACACTGTTGTTTTGACAATAAACAATGTACCTTATACTGTAACCGTCTCGGATATAGCCATAAACGCCAAGTCAAATACTGTTTACATGGAAAAGGGTCAGCTTGCGGATATTATGCAGTTGCCTAGGACGGCATTTATAGGTGCACTTAGTATTGCACCATTGTACCAAAATGGTACTATAACCACCTATGAGCAAAAACTCGATGCGCTTGAAAGAGATGCGGTATCTGGCAAGAACAGCGCTATGATTAATCAAGTAATCGGCTGTATTTCGGGGGTTATTCTAATATTCCTCGCTTTGCTTCTAAATTTTCAAGACAACTCCAAGGATATGCTCATACTACATTCTTTAGGCTATCGCCCAAAAGCAATACGAAAGCTGTTCATTGATATTTATTTGCCGATGGTTTGGTGTGCCTTCTTTATTATGCTAATCCCAAGTATTTATACCGCATATTCGGTTCAGCGTTCACTTTCCTTACAAATGGAGGATT
>CAYWBF010000305.1:0-3551 GCA_964456085.1 uncultured Eubacteriales bacterium | reverse complement strand
GTTTGCAGAAATAGAGGTGCGTAGTGTAATGGCAACCTTTTTGAAATTAAATTTATCAGTAAGCTTTTGAGCAACCTCAATGTAGCCCTCATGGTTAACCTGTCCTGTAGTAACGTCGGTGTTTTCTGCCTTAATGCCAAAAACATCCCCGGCATCCTCCTCGTTGGCGATACATACATCAACATAAGGCATAAGCTTAGCCATAACCTCACCAGCTTTTTGCTTGCTCCATAAATTCTTGCGATAATTTAAGTCGCAGCTTACGGTAATATTTTTCTCCTTACATTTTTTAAGCGCCTCAAGGCAAATATCTGCAACGCCGTCACCTAAAGCAGGAGTAATACCTGTGAAATGGAACCAGTCAACGTCTTTAAGAATTTTATCCCAATCAAAATCAGCTGCAGCCGCTGTAGCAATAGCAGAGTTTGCTCTGTCGTACACTACCTTTGATGCACGTTGGCTTGCGCCCTTTTCAAGGAAGTAGATGCCTACTCTGTCGCCGCCTCTTACAATAAGAGAGGTGTCAACGCCGTACTTGCGAAGGGAGTTTACTGCGGCCTGACCTATTTCGTGCTTTGGAAGCTTTGTAACAAATGCAGCGTCAAGGCCAAAGTTTGAAAGGGAAACGGCAACGTTAGCTTCGCCGCCGCCATAAGTAGCTCCAAGAGTTTCTGCCTGAACAAAACGGTAGTATCCCTCTGGGGCAAGACGTAACATAATTTCTCCGAAGGTAATAATTCTTTTCATTGTATATTCTCCTTTTTATCCAATAAAATTTTTTAACGCCTATTGAGGTTGCTTTCCAATATAAGCAAGTATTCCGCCGTCTACATAGAGTATGTGACCGTTAACAAAGTTCGATGCCTCGCTGGCAAGAAATACAGCAGGGCCGGCAAGATCCTCTGGCTTACCCCAGCGGTTTGCAGGAGTTTTTGCCAAAATAAATTCGTTAAACGGGTGTCCGGGAGTGCGTAATGGTGCAGTTTGAGGTGTTTCAATGTAGCCGGGGCCTAAGCCGTTGCATTGAATGTTGCAGTGACCGTATTCCGATGCAATATTTTTGGTTAGCATTTTAAGACCGCCCTTGGCAGCCGCATATGCAGATACGGTTTCTCTGCCAAGCTCGCTCATCATACTGCAAATATTAATAATTTTGCCGTGTCCCTTTTTAATCATGGAAGGAATAACAGCCTTGCTCATAATAAATGGGCCGTTTAAATCTATGTCAATAACCTGTCTAAATTCAGCGGCGGTCATGTCGCACATAGGAATCCTTTTAATAATACCGGCGTTGTTAACAAGAATGTCAATAACTCCAACCTCTTGCTCTACCTTTGCAACCATGGCATAAACGTCAGCTTCGTTGGTAACGTCACATACATAGCCGTAGGCTTTTACACCTTCGGAATCGTAAGCAGCAACCCCCTTTGCTACAAGCTCCTCGTTAATGTCGTTAAAGCAAATAGTTGCTCCGGCCTTAGACAGCCCCATGGCAATGGAAAAGCCTATGCCATAGCTTCCCCCTGTAACAAGCGCCAGTTTTCCGCTTAAGTTAAAGATGTCCATATTCATACTTTTTCTCCTTATAAATTATTTATATTTCAACGGCTTATGTAGTGCCTGTGAAATTTTTAAGTATAGTCTCTGCCGTCAAATTATCCAGCTGCTTCGACCATGGAACACGTCCAAGTGTATTTCCTCCCAAGCCTGTGCTGTGGTATTCAGCGAAAAAGGCTGACTCCTCGTTTTCCTTGATGCCCCAGTTATGGAAGCCTTCTCTATGAATATGCTCCCCCATATTGCAGCTTATAAAGACAGCCCGTGCTGTACTTCGCCAAGGTCTGGCAAGATAAACTGTGCCATTTTTGCAATCAGAGTCAAAGTTACAGCAGTGGAACACAAATCCCACACCGCCCTCCACTGTGTTTGGTGCAGAAATGTAACCGTTGACTGCCTTACCCCTATCCTTTGAAAAAATGCGACACTCGCTGAAAAAAGCGTCACCCCCACCGAAAATGAAATCTATATCTCCTTCGATATAGCAGTTTTTGTAAAATTGTCTGCTACTAAAACGAGGAGTATGCTGTCGTGGGCCAAGGAAGCCGTTAGGCAGCCGCTCCTTTTGGGGAAGGGGAGCGATAAACAGCGTATCCTGTCGCCCCTTCAAGCTTACATTTTCAAAGTAAGCCTGTCTTGCGTCAACATATGCGGCTATTGCCTGCCCGGCAGTTTCTCCGTCTCCGGCGGTGTTTTCTATAGTAAGGTTTGATACAGAAAGTCGCTCTCCTCCCAAAAATGACGTATAGCTGCGGAAGGTTCCCAGTGGTCTGCCGTCACTGTGGAGGTCAAAGGCTCCGTCATCCCATGAGATTACAGTTTCCTCCCTGTCCTCTCCTATTAGAGTAAGGTTGTTCTTTTCAATAAACAGTTTTTCCCTGTAGATACCCTTTTTTATGTATATAGTAGCTTCTAAGCTATAAGGCACGGCGTTTACCGCTTCTGAAATGCTGTTAAAATCGCCCTTAGCGTTAATATCTACTACATATTCAATTTTCATGTATAAGCTTTCCTATAAATTCAATGTCGTCCAAAGCGTTACAGGGTGCTACTTCCTCCCTAAGTACAGGCAGATTTTTGTTAAGCTCTCGGAGGTATTTAAAGATGTAGTCATAATCCACAATGGAATCCTGCAAATCTACCGACACCAACTTACCGCTCTGGTCAAGAGCTATACCCTTTATATGTACTGCCACAATATCCTCCCCGAAGCACTCAAAGGCTCTATCCCATAGCTTATGCTGGGTAGGCACTTCCTCCGGCGAAAGAAGATTAACAGGGTCAAATATAACCTTAAGCCGCTTACTCTGCATTGTTTTCAGAACATCTCTAGTAAGCTCCGGTGTGTTGACTGTATGATAGTGCACAGGCTCTATCCCTACTGTTACTCCAAGACACTCTGCCTGAGGCAAAATCTCCTCCAAGCTTGTGTATAGGCATTTCAAAGCTACACTTCTGCTTACTTGGGGCTGCTTTTCAAGGCTGGTGGTTTCCGTACCTATACAACCGGCGCTTAAGGCTTTTGCTATTTTTAGGCCGCATAAAAATTCCATTACGCTGGATTGCCGTAGAGCCTGCTCGTAAAGTGAAGGCTCAACATACACCCCCAGAACCCCTACGCTAAGACCGGAAGCCAGCAACTCTCCCTGCACCGTTTTTAAAAGGTCATCTGTTATATCATTTTGTCTGCTTATACCATCAATAGCTTTTTTCAGCGCAAGCTGAATTGTTTTAAAGCCGTCAGAGGAGATTCTTCTAAAAAGCTCCTTTGAGGGCAAACGTCCGTAGTCGTGGGCTCTTGCACCTATTATCATGTTTTTCAACTCCTAGAGGTTGGATTCCCGTCCCCATATAATTTCCGTATAGGCCATTAGCAATGGCGCAACACCTTTGGCCTCGTTTTCTACAACAGGCTCATTGAAGTAGTATTCTGCCGTGCCGTCACGTCTTGCTTCGCCCCCAAGTCCTGCAACTAGGCAAATGCCTCCAAGGAG
>CAYWBF010000304.1:0-3557 GCA_964456085.1 uncultured Eubacteriales bacterium | reverse complement strand
CGCTTTAACGTTATTTTTACGAAGTGCGCTGACTACCGTTTTGAAAATTGCTATAAAAATTAATCCACAAGAAAAAAGGTGGCTAGCCACCTTTTTTCTTTAGACTTTTAACGAGGTAAAACATGAAAGAGTTAATTGATAAGCTATACAATGACAAAATACTTACCAGAGATGAGTTTGCCTATATTTTAAAAAATGCCTCTGAAGGTGCTTCCGAGGAAGATTGTGAATATTTGTTTGAACAGGCCAGAAAGGTTTCCCACAAATATTTTGGAAACAAAATATATATTAGAGGTTTGATTGAAGTATCAAACTACTGCAAAAACGACTGCTACTACTGTGGAATAAGAAGAAGCAACAAAAACGCTCACAGGTACAGACTAACCAAGGAGGAAATACTAAGCTGTGCCCATGAGGGCTACAAGCTGGGATTTAGAACCTTTGTTATGCAAGGCGGGGAGGACGACTCTTTTTCGGATGACAAGCTGGTTGACATAATTAAGGAAATCAAAAGCAACTATGACTGTGCAATCACTCTTTCTCTGGGTGAGCGCTCCTATGAATCCTATGAGCGGCTTTTTAATGCAGGTGCCGACCGTTATCTTTTAAGACATGAAACAATAATCAATGAACACTACGGAAAACTACACCCGGAGGGCATGTCACTGGAAAACAGAGTAGCATGCCTGCACAACTTAAAAAAAATAGGCTTTCAGGTTGGCACCGGGTTTATGATAAATTCGCCATATCAGACAATGGACAATATTGTTGAGGATTTGCTGTTTATTAAGGAATTCTCACCACAAATGGTGGGCATTGGCCCCTTTATTCCTCACAAGGACACTATGTTCGCATCAGAAAGCGCCGGACAGCTTAGGCTTTCTCTTGTTTTAATATCAATTATACGAATAATGCTTCAAAATGCCCTTATTCCGGCAACAACCGCTCTGGGGACAATTGCGCCTAAGGGTAGAGAAAAGGGTATACTTGCCGGAGCAAACGTAGTTATGCCAAATCTTTCTCCAATACAGAACAGAAAAAAATACATGCTGTATGACAACAAGCTTTCCACAGGAGAGGAAGCAGCCGAGGGCTTGTTAAAGCTTAGGGAGAGCTTTAAGGCAATAGGCTACGAGGTTGTTGAAGACATAGGAAATTATGCTCCCATTGATAAGGAGTAAGGACTGAAATCAGTTAAAAGGAGAAAGTATGCATAATCAATTTATCAGAACAGAAATGCTGTTAGGCAAGGCGGCAATGGAGCGGCTTAGTAAGTCTAAGGTGGCTGTATTCGGAGTAGGGGGGGTAGGTTCCTTTTGCGTGGAGGCACTTGCCAGAAGCGGAGTATACCAGCTGGATATATTTGACGGGGATACGGTAGCGCTGTCAAATTTGAACCGCCAGCTAATTGCAACGAGAAATACATTGGGTAGACCTAAGGTTGATGTGATGAAGGAGCGTATATTGGAGATAAACCCCGATGCAGTTGTTAACGCTTATAATTTATTTTACACAGCTGATACGGAAATTGAGCTGACACAGTATAGCTACATTGTGGATTGTATAGATACTGTGACATCAAAGCTCACGCTTATAGAAAAAGCCTTCAAAGCTGACGTGCCTATAATATGCTCTATGGGGGCAGGGAATAAGCTTGACCCTACAGCTTTTGAGGTGGCGGATATTAGTAAAACTTCTGTTTGTCCGCTGGCAAAGGTGATTCGGAAGGAGCTTAAGGAAAGAGGCATTACCAGCATTAAGGTAGTGTATTCTAAGGAGATGCCGCTTAAGCCAGGGGAGTGCGCTGAGCAGTCCTCAAAGCGTCAAACACCGGGAAGTGTGGCTTTTGTGCCTTCTGTGGTGGGAATGATTTTAGCCGGAGAGGTAATTAAAGAGATTTCACTATTAGATTAATATAAGGATTTGTTGGTCTATAAATAGGAGTTACATATTTTCTAAGGAAGGATTAGGGATAATGTTGAAAAATAAAGCACTATTTGTACTATTGATATTTTTGCAGCTATCGTTATGCTCATGTGGAGGTGGAAAATCAACCGTACCAGCAATGGCAGCGGCAGAACAGCAGGGAGCGCTCATAGGGGCACAACCTACTGATAGCCCACCTCCCCTGCCCACTGACCAGCCAACACCTTCCCCAAAGTCAACCCCTACGATCGAAAAAAAGGAAGAACCGCCCTTAAACGAAACGGTTTATGAAACGGTGATTACAAACGCTAGAATAATTAACCCAGAAACAAATACAGACATAAGCGGCTTTAATATTGGTATCAAAGGCGGAAAAATTGCCGCACTTACCAAGCGACCTTTGGTTGGGGAAAAGGAATATGATGTAGAGGGGTATGTGGTTGCCCCCGGATTTATTGATATTGACTCTTATGAGCCAAACAGCTTTGGCTTAAAGTATAAGGTATCTGATGGTGTCACCACAAACCTGCTAATGCATGGTGGTACGGAAAACGCCAAAAACTGGTACGCCTACTGGAACAGAAACCCAAGAATATTAAATTACGGTGCCTCAACCTTCATTTCAAGAATACGTGCTTCTCTTGGCTACGGCATTACTTCTGTAATTAAAAACGACAGCGATATTGAAAAAATAGTAGAGATTTCTGAAAGAAATGTAAAGGAGGGGGCTTTGGGTATATCCATGAGCACAGAATACACTCCGGGTATTCAAGGAAAGGAAATGCTTGCGCTAAGCCAGCTTGCTAAGGAGCTGGAGGTTTCCACCTACTACCACATAAGGTATTCTACCAATAAAGGCGAAAATACCAGCGTCAAAGCAATACAGGAGGTTATCGACCTGGCTAGGGAGACGGGTGTGTCTACACATATTTTACATATATCCAGTACAGGGACTACCTTTTGCACAGATGAAGCATACGGACTTATTGAAAAAGCACGGGAGGAAGGCATTGACCTTACTGCCGATATTTATCCATATGATTCTTGGGCGACATACCTTGGCTCTATGCGCTTTGCTAAGGGGTGGCAGGAAAGATTTGGGCTTACTTATTCCGATATACAGCTTGCTAACCACAAAGAACCTCTTACAGAAGAAACCTTTAACAAATACAGAAAGGATAACCGTCTGGTTATAGCAAACGGCTCTATCCCCGAGGAGGAGGTAAGGCTTGCGCTGACTAAGCCTTATGTATATATTGCTACTGATACCATACTTGAACCTTCCTTGGATTCACACCCAAGAGGTGCCGGAACCTACGCACGTCTAATAGGAAAGTATGTGAGAGACGAGGGTGTCTTATCGCTAATGGACGCAATTGCAAAGGCGAGCTATATGCCAGCAAAGCAGCTTGAATCTGCCTCCTATGACATTAGGCGCAAGGGGCGCATTGAGATTTCCGCAGACGCAGACATTACGGTTTTTGACTATGATACGGTAAAGGACAACGCCACAAACGACAACGTAGCTGTTTTTTCTGATGGTTTTAAGTATGTTTTTGTTAACGGAGAATTGGTATACGAAAATATTGACGACGAGAGAACATTCCACAATGTAGCACCGGGTACTGCCG
>CAYWBF010000303.1:0-3602 GCA_964456085.1 uncultured Eubacteriales bacterium | reverse complement strand
AAATTGGCAAGACTCTTTTAATAATTTTCTTTTGTATTGCATTAATTGCAGCTATATCTTTAACCATTTTTACAGCTTTAGCAAGTTTTTTTCTTAAATCATAACCTCGTTAAATGAGCATAATTTCTATATTGAACCATGTAAATTAGCATATAAAAAAAGCAGAGCAGTAGGTACTTACGCCTATTTGCTATGCTTTTTATTTTACTGTTGAAAAAATGCAGTACATTTTATATTCTCTTTGTTTCCGAAAAAAATGCAAAATCACTCATAGAAAAACCTTACCTGCGCCTTCAAATAATTAGTAAGCCGAGAATAATCCTCCGTAGCTTGAAAGGCTAAGTCACATGCGGCTTGGACTATTTGCATAGACTCGCTCTCTATCCAAAATGTCACATACAGACTAACCCAATCCATTTCGTTTATAAGTTCTATAGGCTCCTCCATATATTTCTCCATGGCTGCCCGTAGGGCTTTTTCTCGCATAGTAAGGCTAACGGCATAGTATTTCTTGCCGTCTTTTGTAACGGTAGTAGCATATTTTGTAGTACCTGCCTTAAGGCCAAGGGAGTACACCCCGTAAATTAGGTTAAGGTCGCTGTTGTCCATAGTCAGACCCATAGCTTCCTCGTCCCCCCAGGTAGAGCGTTGTGTTATATCCACAAGGTTGTCGTTTCTAAGCATCAAGCTGTAATTTGATTCCTCTGGCAGCTCCATGCCGTTAATATAAGCTACTGTTCTTTGGTTAACATCAAAGTAATAATTTTTGTCTGTCAAAAGGCTTGCGTCAGCTAAGACATGGGAAAAGGTAAACAAAGAATCCGAACCTTCGTCTCCCATATCCGCAATGGCAGAAAGCTGCTGCACTCCGTTAATAGTAAAGGTGTGAGGCACGCTTTTGGTATTTTTAATAGCCAGCCAAAGCATATCACTGGGAAGCATACCCTGCTTTAGTATTAAAACGCTGCTTTTCTGGGAAACAGTCTCCCCTGTAGGCTGTTCAGCAGCAAATGCTGCGGTTTGACCCAGCAACAATGACATAATCACGGCAAAAATTATTACTTTCATAGTTTCCCCCTATGAGCAATCCAAATCTTTGGAGTTGCAATATAATTATTGAAATATCACTTATCCGGTGTAAGGAAATCCGTGTATACACCGTTTAATCCTTGGTTTATATATTTGTTGAATTCTTCCCTATCGTTTATGGTGTGGGTATATATCAAAACCTTAAGCTTTTTAAGCTTCTTAATAAAATCCGCATTTATACGCTCCGGCGGCATTGTTACAATAGAGATATTGTTTTTCTTAACGAAGCTTACAATATGGTCGTAAGGCGCTGTGGTTTGGTACAGTGTAAATATGTAATCATTAAAATCGTAAAGCTCCCGTATTATGTAAAACATTTCCTCATTGTAAAACTGAGGTACTATCCGCTCCAAAAGTGATTCGTCTATCTTCCTTGCGGCACTGATAAGGTAGCTGAACTGCTCCCTAACGGCATTTGGCTCTGTTTCCTTAGTGTCGGTTACAAGGTAGACATCCGGATGATTGTACATAAACGCCAAAACATCATACAAGCTGGCTGGAGTCAAGGTTTCATAAATACTAAGGGACTTAAACTCCTTCAGTGAAAGAGGCATATCCCGTCTTTCCTTAGGCAGCCAGTCCAAGGGCTGTTTTTGTGTAACCGCAAGGTACTCCGTCCAATCATGTCGAGCCACAAGCTGCCTATCGCTTGTAAAAATCAAGTCTACTTCAAAAACCCTTAAGCCGTTTTCGTATCCTTCCGTCAGACCCTCTACAGCATTAGTTTCCTTAAAACCCTTAGCTTGACCGAGGGCGTGAGCAATAAGTGCGGTATCTCTTGGGAAGCCTTGCTCCTGTGCGCTACCCCCCGTTGCCCTTACTGCGCCCAGTATAACCATCATGATTAGAAGAATCTGGCTAAGAGTAATAATTTGCTGTCTTTTGATTACAGGGTTTTTCATAGAGGGGACAGCTCCGTAAGCTCATAGCCAGCGTCGTCTATAACCTCACGCAGCTCCGTAATGGTCATTTCCCTAGAAACCTCAATAACAGCACAACCCTTGTCCAAATCCACATCGACAGTATTCACACCCTGTACAGAGGACAACGCCGTTTTAACGTGCCCAACGCAATGATTACAGGACATACCCGAGATATACAGCATCAACTTCATATTAATCCCTCCTTCTATAGTTTTTTTGATACGTTTCCTAATATACAAAAAGGGCTTTATGAGCGTATTACTCACAAAGCCCATAGAAATCCTAACTTGCAGACTTAGCTTGCCGATGCAGTATGATGTCTTTTGCGTCTATTTTTTTTTGCTATCACCGGGCGGTTTTCGTTATGAACAAGCACCGGCTTGCCCTTCTTCTCTACCGTTTCTTTTGTAATGATACATTTTTCAACGGTTTCATCGGAAGGAATGTCGAACATGATTTCAGTCATAAAGCTTTCCACAATAGCACGAAGCCCTCTGGCTCCTGTTTGGCGCTCTACCGCCAGCTTGGCAATAGCTCTCAGCGCTTCTTCCTCAAACTCTAACGTTACGTTGTCAATTTCAAACAAATGCTTGTATTGCTTAGTAATAGAGTTTTTGGGCTGGCTTAAGATGGACACCAAAGCGTCCTCGTCCAAGTTGGTAAGTGTTACAATTACAGGCAGTCTTCCAATAAATTCGGGAATAAGTCCGTATTTTAGCAAATCCTGCGGCAAAATATCCTTCAAAACGTCTTGTTCAAGTCTTTCCTTCTTGGTTTTCACATCGCTGCCGAAGCCAATAACCTTTTTGTTAAGACGCTGCTCAATAATATTTTCTATGCTGTTAAAAGCGCCGCCGCAAATAAATAAAATATTTGAGGTATCTATCTGAATAAAATCCTGGTGTGGGTGCTTTCTGCCTCCCTGTGGAGGAACGGAAGCAACGGTGCCCTCCAAAATTTTAAGCAAAGCCTGCTGAACGCCTTCGCCGCTAACGTCACGGGTAATGGAGGGGTTATCAGATTTTCTTGCTATTTTGTCAATCTCATCAATATATATAATACCACGCTCAGCCTTGGAAATATCAAAATCCGCCGCTTGGATAAGCCTTAGCAAAATATTCTCTACGTCCTCGCCAACATAGCCTGCCTCTGTTAGGCTGGTTGCGTCAACAATGGCAAAGGGTACGTTTAAAAGCTTTGCTAGAGTTTGGGCAAGCAAGGTCTTTCCTACACCTGTCGGGCCAATAATGAGGACGTTGCTTTTTTGAAGCTCAACCTCTTGTGTCTGATAGTTCTTAAGTATTCTCTTATAGTGATTGTATACGGCAACGGATAGCGCCTTTTTGGCGGAGTCCTGCCCAATAACATAATCTGAAAGAATTTTCAAAATATCCATTGGTCTTGGAAGCTCGAATTCGCTGTCGTCAATGGAAACAGGGTCATAAACCCCGCTTTCTTCAAGAATCTCGATGCAAAGGTCAATACACTCGTTGCAAATATACACACTTGGGCCGGCAATGAGCTTTTTAACCTGCTCCTGTGCCTTATTACAAAAGGAACAGCGCAGTACCATTTTATCGTCAATAATTT
>CAYWBF010000302.1:0-3632 GCA_964456085.1 uncultured Eubacteriales bacterium | reverse complement strand
AATACCTTTAAGCAACCCTCTATTAAAAGGCCCACCAGGACTATCTCCAATAACCACGCTTAAACCAAACTCCATAAGCAGCTCCACAATAGCCTGTACAAAAACAGGATGAGGCGTAGTAGCCTCCTCGGGCTTTTTTTTCATAAGAAGATTAGCCTTAAGCAAAATCCTTTCGCCCTTATTAAAATATTTTGAAAGCCCTCCCAGCTCGTCAATAGCCTTTTGTAAAATAGGCTTTACCTTTTCAAGCTTATATTCCTCACATCTTTTTAATGATACTACTTCCTTCATTAATATATACACTCCTTACCGGCTCATATCGTTTAGCTATATATAACCATATATTGTAATAATATAATAAATATTGCAAAAGTCAAATTAATAATGCATAATATAATGGGTGTTCAATATGAATGAATCTTTTAAAGAAACAGACCTTTTTCCTCCCATAAAAAAATATTTTGAAAGCATTGGGTATTCTGTAAACGGGGAGGTGCAGGGCTGTGACCTTACTGCCGTTAACGGGGACGAGCTTATTATTGTGGAGCTGAAAAAAAGCTTTAATCTTAAGCTGTTGTACCAAGCGCTGGAGAGGCAAAAAATTACGGAGAACGTATATGTTGCCATTCCTATGCCAAAAAGGCTTTACGATAGAAGCTTTGTCAGCCTTACCAATTTGCTGAAAAAGCTTAAGCTTGGTTTAATTCTTGTGTCCATGTCCAGTGCTGTGAAAAATGTTTTAATATACATTGAGCCTGTGACAGCAGTAGTTAACAGGAAAAACAATAAAAAATCCTCTATCCTTAAGGAGATAGACGGCAGGACTATTGATGTAAACGTAGGGGGGAGCACCGGGAGCCAGATTTTAACCTCCTACAAGGAAAAGGTAATAAAAATAGCCTGTTGCCTAGAAAAGTACGGCAAAATGGCTGCAAGAGATTTAAAGGAGCGGTATGGCTGCGACAGAGATGTTTGGAGGATATTAAACGAGAATATATACGGATGGTTTTGCAAGGTTGAGCCAAAAATATATGATTTGACACAAAAAGGCAGAGACATGCTTAAAGCAAGCTCTTTTCACGAGATTATAGAGTATTACATGCAGAATTTGTAGGCGTACATAAAGCAAAAGAGAGGAATGTGTCTTTATGAATTACGATTGTATAATTGTTGGAGCCGGCCCTACAGGAATTTTTGCGGCTTATGAATTCCTTATAAAGAAGCCTAGCATGAAGTTGCTGCTTTTGGACAAGGGGCAGAATATTTACAAAAGAAGCTGTCCCATTCTAAATGGCAAAACCAAGCAATGCCCAAAAAACAAAAACAATGAGCAGGGCTGTATGCCAAGCTGTTCCATAACCGGCGGCTTTGGTGGCTCGGGGGCGTTTAGCGACGGAAAGTTTAATATTACTACGGAATTTGGCGGCTGGTTGACTGACTACCTTTCTGATGATGAGCTTTTGGGGCTTATAAATTATGTAGATAGCTTAAATATTAAGCATGGAGCAAAAACGGAAACGACTAACCCTAATACGGAAGCCGTAAGGATTATTGAAAAGCGAGCCTACGGTGCCGGACTTAAGCTGCTTAGAGCATCTGTGCGACATTTGGGTACAGAGCAAAACCTTGAAATATTAAAATCCATTTATGAGTATTTCATTGCCAGCGGACTTGATATGAGGTTTGGTGCAGAGGTAGCTGATATTATTGTTGAAAACGGATCAGTACATGGCGTTGTAATGAAGGACGGAGAGAAATATTTTTCCGACGCAGTTATAATCGCTCCGGGACGTGACGGCTCTAGCTGGCTCACTCATATTCTTACCGGCCTTGGGCTTACAATGATTAACAATCAAGTGGACGTAGGTGTGCGGTGTGAGGTTTCTGATATTATTATGCAGGACATAAACAAGCATCTGTATGAGGGCAAGTTTGTGTATAAAACCTCTCTCGGAACATCTGTGCGTACCTTTTGTGCAAACCCCTCGGGACATGTAGTAGTGGAAAATCACTCAGGGGTAATGGCAGCCAACGGTCATGCCTACAAAGACCCAAGCCTTGGCTCAAAGAATACAAATTTCGCCTTGCTGGTGTCCCATAAATTTACAGAGCCGTTTAATAAGCCAAACGAATACGCACGCGAGATTTGTAAGCGTGCCAACGATTTATCCAACGGCAGCGTAATTGTACAAAAGTTCGGTGATATTTTAAAAAAGCGCCGCTCTACCGAAAAAAGAATTAGAGAAGGATTTTTAACCCCCACGTTAAAGGAAGCTGTACCTGGCGATTTAGGACTTGTGCTGCCTTATAATACCATGAAGTGCCTTATAGAAACGGTTTATGCTCTCGATAAGGTAACTCCGGGTATTTATTCCGAGCACACACTGTTTTATGGGGTTGAGGCTAAGTTTTATTCCGCGCGTCCAAGTCTTAAAAAATCTATGGAAACGGATATTAAGGGATTGTACTGCTCCGGTGACGGGGCTGGGGTAACAAGAGGGTTAGCCCAAGCGGGAGCAGCGGGGGTATGGATTGCCAGAAACATTATTAATGAAGGAACAATTCAAAAATAATCTTGAAGTGTTTCGTAAGGAGAGAAATATTTGAAGGACATATGTGACAAAATTAATTCTATGACCAAAAGGGACAAGAATTTTCATATAAAAACCTTTGGCTGTCAAATGAACGCCCACGACTCCGAAAAGCTTATAGCTTTGGCTATGGACATGGGCTACAAGCAGACGGAGGATGAGAGGGAAGCCGACTTAATTATATATAATACCTGCTGTGTAAGAGAAAACGCCGAAAACAAAACCTTTGGAAACTTAGGCTTCCTAAAAAATCTAAAGCGTAAGAACAGGGATTTAAAAATAGTAGTATGCGGCTGTATGGTGCAGCAAAGCGTCATTGTGGACAAGATTAGGGAGAAGTACAACCATGTAGATGTAGTTTTCGGTACATTTAATTTGGGTCGCTTTCCCCAGCTGCTTTTGGACAGTCTGGAAACAAATGAAATGATTATTGATATATGGGAGGATGAGGGCAAGGAGGCTATCACCGAGCTGCCATATGAAAGGGAAAACCGATTTAAGGCAAGCGTAAATATTATGTATGGCTGTAATAACTTTTGCTCCTACTGCATAGTGCCCTACGTTAGAGGTAGGGAGCGAAGCAGGGAGGTTGAGGATATTATTGGGGAGGTAAAGAGTCTGGCTGATGATGGAGTTGTTGAAATAACACTTCTTGGGCAAAATGTTAACTCCTACGGAAAAAATCTCCCGGATAAGCCAACCTTTGCTCAGCTATTAAGAAAGCTGGCAGAGATTGAGGGTATACAACGTATTAGGTTTATGACCTCGCACCCAAAGGATTTTTCTGTGGAGCTTATTGAGGCGGTAGCCGATACTAAGAAGGTTTGCAACCATATCCACCTGCCCATTCAAGCAGGCAGTAGCCGCATTCTAAGGCTCATGAACAGAGGCTACACCAAGGAAGATTATTTAAAGCTGTCCGAAAAAATAAAAAGTCGTTTGCCTGAAGCTTCTATTACTACAGATATTATTGTAGGCTTCCCCGGCGAAAACGAGGAGGATTTTAAGGAAACACTGGACGTAGTTAAAAAAGTTGGATTT
>CAYWBF010000301.1:0-3638 GCA_964456085.1 uncultured Eubacteriales bacterium | reverse complement strand
TTGCACGGGATAATTCCTCTTCAATTTCCCTATGCTCCTCGTTCAAGTCAAGCAGCTGTATCATTTTGCACCTCAAAGCTTTTGAATAATTTGTTTGAATCATTATATAGCATCTGCATTTATTTGTCATTCTTTTTATATAAACTAATTCTTCTAAAATTTGTAAAAATTATTGCGGCAAAAAATTTATAGCCCAGAATTCAATCTCTTTCTCCATTTTGTTTTTAGCAGGCTTCATTTAAAAAATATTTGTATGCAAAGGTAATGAATACTTCAAGTATTTTATGCATTCATAATGGTGTAACTTATAGTCAGCTTAAAAGCATAATTACAGCTTTGAACAGGCTCTGGCTAGAATTAAGTTTAATCCTATGTATCAAGCTGTCGCTTGCATATATAAGCAACCCTTTATTTATTGTTTTGTAAAAGTCTATTTTAATTCAAGCCTAATTACGGCTTATTCTTATTGGCGCCGCAGTATAGTAGTAAATACTGTTTAAGAATAAGATATATTTGGATGAGAATTACCTGATTACAATAAGGACTGGTCCGATAGACTGCTACAAAGAAAATTTATCAAGCTTTATCCCAATTTAATATGTAAATTCTTTAAAAAGACTTAGTATAAACGCTTAAGTCGGTGATAACAGCAAGCTGGCTTTTAGGTATTGTTTTAATGCCTAAAAGCCTATTTTGTGCTTATTTTTTCCTTTATATATAGAATCAAAATCATTCACCACCAAAACACCATAAACTACCAGCGCCTATTCACTTACATTTTACTTAAATCTTACCCAATTTTTATGAATAATTCTTGACTTTTTACATTTACAATGATAGAATTCGGAAATCATCAATTCTTATGCATTATTCAAGGATTGGTGTTTTTTATATGTGGCGAAAGGCGCAGTATGCGTCAAACGCAAAACTAGGCAGAAAATTTTTTAAGGAGGTGCAAAAATGCCTACAGTTAACCAGCTAGTTCGTAAAGGAAGAAAGACAGCGGTTAAGAAGTCTACTGCCCCTGCTTTGCAGAAGGGTATGAACACTTTAAAAAGAAGGCAAACCGATATTTCCGCTCCACAAAAACGCGGGGTGTGTACATCGGTAAAAACCGCTACACCAAAGAAGCCTAACTCGGCTTTGAGAAAAATCGCCAGAGTTCGCTTGTCTAACCAAATGGAGGTTACAGCCTACATTCCAGGTGAAGGTCACAACCTTCAAGAGCATAGCGTTGTTTTAATCCGTGGCGGTAGGGTTAAGGATATCCCCGGTGTTAGATACCATATCACCCGTGGAACTCTTGATACCGCAGGTGTTGCAAAAAGAAAACAAGCTCGTTCCAAATACGGAGCTAAGAGAGCTAAAAAGACAGCTAAATAATTGATTTGCCAAAGGTTTTTGTCCTTAGGTAAAAAAGAAAGCGGCCAAGCCGCCTTCTCGTGCTAATTCTTATTTCAATTTTTCTGCCGAAAATGTCGTGTATTAAGGATGTCGCTAAAACAAGCCAGCTTGTTTTGGCGCTATCCTTAATACACGACTATGAAAACTAACGAAATAATTGGTTTAAATATTAGCACGATACACAGGCAAGCTTATTGCCTATGAGTACCTGTGATATTTATTATCATGCGCGGCGTATGCCGCAAGAATAAGGAGGGAAGAATCGTGCCACGTAAAGGTCATGTTTCAAAAAGAGAGGTTTTGCCCGACCCATTATACAATTCAAAGCTTGTAACAAAGCTTATTAATACTATAATGCTGGACGGCAAAAAAGGCACTGCACAAAGCATCGTTTACAAAGCCTTTGATCAGGTTGCCGAAAAAAGAGGCGTTAATGCTATGGAGGCATTTGAAGATGCACTTAACAACATTATGCCTGTATTAGAGGTTAAGGCTCGCAGAGTCGGCGGCGCTACTTACCAAGTGCCTATGGAAATACGTCCCGAAAGACGTCAAGCCTTAGGACTTCGCTGGTTAGTGCTTTACGCCAGAAAGCGCAACGAAAAAACCATGCGCGAGCGCTTGGCTAACGAAATTTTAGATGCGCTTAACAACTCCGGCGGAGCTGTTAAGAAAAAAGATGAAACTCATAAAATGGCTGATGCTAACAAGGCTTTTTCACACTACAAATGGTAAACCACTTGCTGCATAATGCGGCATAAGATTCTATTATTGTGTGCTGTTAAAATTTAGGCTGCGGTTGTACCGTACCTAAATTTTAACTTGATTTAAACTGCTTGAGGCTGTCATAAAATAAAGGAGGAATAAGTGTGTCAAAACGAGTGTTCCCACTGGAGAAAACAAGAAACATTGGGATAATGGCGCACATCGACGCAGGAAAAACAACTCTTACCGAGCGTATTTTGTACTACACGGGAAGAACCTATAAAATAGGCGACACGCACGAAGGTACCGCCACCATGGACTGGATGGAGCAAGAGCAAGAACGTGGTATCACCATCACCTCTGCTGCTACTACCACCCAGTGGGAAAACCACAGAATCAACATTATCGACACACCCGGTCACGTTGACTTTACAGTTGAGGTTGAACGTTCTCTTCGTGTGCTTGACGGTGCCGTTGGTGTTTTTTGTGCAAAGGGCGGCGTTGAACCACAATCGGAAACTGTTTGGCGTCAAGCCGACAAATATATGGTACCAAGAATAGCTTTCATTAACAAAATGGACATTATGGGTGCAGACTTCACTAACGGCGTTACAATGATTAAAGAGCGCCTAGGTGCTAATCCAGTGCCCATTCAGCTTCCTATAGGCTCCGAGGATACCTTTAAGGGAATAATCGACCTTATGGAAATGAAAGCCTACTATTATAATGACGACGTGGGCAAGGATATTTCTATAGTAGAAATACCTGACGACATGAAGGAAATGGCTGAGGAATACAGAACTCAAATGATTGAAGCCATTGCGGAAAACGACGAGGAGCTTATGGATAAATATGCTTCCGGCGAGGAATTAACCGTTGATGAGCTAAAGAGGGTTCTTAGAATCGGTTGTATCGCTTGTGAGATTACACCTGTGCTTTGTGGCTCTGCCTACAAAAACAAGGGCGTACAAAAGCTTTTGGACGCAGTAATCGACTTCATGCCAGCGCCTACAGACATACCAGCTATCAAAGGCATACTGCCTGACTCTGATGAGGAAGTCGTAAGACATGCGTCTGACGAGGAACCATTCTCAGCTCTTGCCTTTAAAATAATGAACGACCCATTTGTTGGTAAGCTTGCTTTCTTTAGAGTTTACAGCGGTGTTTTGGAGTCCGGCTCTTACGTTTACAACTCCGTTAAGGGTAAAAAGGAACGTATCGGTCGTATTCTTCAAATGCACGCTAACCACAGAGAGGACACTGAAAAGGTGTACGCAGGAGACATTGCCGCTGCTGTTGGTTTAAAGTTTACAACCACAGGTGATACTCTATGTACAGAGGACGACGAAGTTATTTTGGAATCCATGAACTTCCCAGAACCAGTTATTTCCGTTGCTATTGAGCCAAAAACCAAGGCCGGACGTGACAAAATGGGCATCGCCCTTTCAAAGCTTGCGGAAGAAGATCCCACCTTTAAGACCTACACCGACAACGATACAGGTCAAACAATAATCTCCGGTATGGGTGAG
>CAYWBF010000300.1:0-3668 GCA_964456085.1 uncultured Eubacteriales bacterium | reverse complement strand
ACAAGCAGTACAAAAAAACCGTTTTAATAATTACCCACAACGCCGCTATAGCGGATATGGGAGACAGAGTTTTTCATGTGAAGGACGGGCTGATAAGTAAAATTTCTGTTAACCAGTCACCTATTGAACCGGAGGACGTTAAATGGTAACGGAGGTTTAAAATGATAATTTTTCTAAAAAAGACTCTACGGGCTATGCTGCGTAACAAAACAGCCTATTTGTCCTGTATCTGCTTAATTGCAGTGGGTGTGTCTATTTATATTTCCTTCGCTTCCTCAGACATCTCCTTGTCAACAGCCGTAGAGCGGTATTACAGAGAATACCGGCTGGCAGATGTTTTTGCTAAGGTATCCGCAATCCCCCACTCTGCCAACGAGGATTTAAAGCGTGTTACAGGTATAGAGGACAGTATGCTGCGAAGCGTTTACACCGGCAGAGTGATTTTTCCGGGCAACGACAAAATAATTTCCCTAAGGCTCATTTCCTATTCTAAGGAAGAAGAATCAAAGCTTAACAGCTTTATCCTCTACGGCAACGACTTTGCCGACGACAAGGACATTGCAGTAGGCTTGGATTTTTTAAAGGCGCATAATCTTAGCCTTAATCAACCTATTACAATGGTTGTGGAAGGCAAACTAATAGATTTTAACATATGCGCCGGAGTAGAAAGCCCCGAGTATATATATGCCGTTAAGGACGCCACGGAGCTGTTGCCCGACCCATCTTCCTTTAATATAGCGTTTATACAGGAAAGCTCCCTTTTCGCCTTAACAGGTCAAAGTGGCTTGTACAATGATATATCACTGTCGCTTGCACCGGGCTATACCTTTAACGACGTTAAAGCCCCATTAGAGGATCAGCTTAAAAAATACGGCTTGATAGAGTTAATAGACAAAAAGGATCAAATCAGCTACACAATGCTAGACACAGAGCTTACCTCTGTTAAGTCAATGACAACTGCCCTACCCCCAGTGTTTATAGCCATAGCTGCCGCTGTTTTGTTTTTAACCCTAAAAAGAGCCATTGAGCAAGAACGTGTTCAAATGGGCACCCTTAAAGCCTTTGGTTACACAAACACACAAATTTTCCTACATTATTTAACCTACGGCTTGGCTACCGCTTTTTTCGGCTGGCTTTTGGGCGTAGTAATGGGCTACCTAATGACAGGCAGCTTAATTGATTTGTACTTAGAATACTTTAAGCTGCCTTTTGTTAATAAAAACATACCCAGCAACGTTTTTATTCAAGGTTTAGGCGTAAGTCTATTTTTTGGCGGCTTAGGCGCATTTGCTGGAGCGGCCGGAGTTTTGTCTCTAACCCCTGCCCAAGCAATGCGAGCCTCCTCCCCCAAAGCTTTTAAGGAGACAGCGCTGCTGAAAAATAGCTTTGTAAAAAAATTGCTTAGCCCAATTTCCTCCATGGCTGTGCGCTCCATTTTTAGAAACAAGCTGCGTTCTGCCATGATTACAGGTGGAATCACCCTCTCCTTTGGAATCATGGCTCTAATGGGTTCATACGACACAATGATGGATACCATGCTCCTAGACCAGTTTAATAGGATTCAGCTTTACGATGCTAAGCTTACCTTGAAAACCCCCGAGGACTACATATCCTCTCTTAACGCCGTAAGCCATATAAATGGTGTTACGGATTTTGAAGCGATTTTCGAGGTACCTGCTATTTTAAAGAGTAAGCACAGAAAAACAGGTGTATTAATAAAAGGCTTAGATAAAAGCTCACGGCTTTTAAAAATATACGACAACGTTAAAGACGCAAACCTTATACCCTCCAGTGAGGGCTTGACCTTAAGCCGAGGCTTAGCCGACAAGCTGGAAGCAAAGCGTGGAGATTTAATTTATTTATCCTCAGCCTACTCTGACAAAGATATTAAGGTAATCATATCCGAAATTGCGGAGCAGAACCTTGGCTTAAGCTGCTATATGGAGATAGATGGCTTACGAAAGCTACTGGATACAGAGAAAACAGCAACGGCAATTATTTTAAAAACAAATGACTTGCCATATTTGAAGGAGCATCTCCTTGAAGCAAAGAATATCTCTCAAATAGACGATGCCGCCTCCACGAAAAAAAATTATGTTGATATGTTCGGTTCCTATTCAAGTTTGATTTACGTTATTCAGTTGTTTGCCTGTGTAGTTGCCTTTGCGGTTATCTATAATATTTCCAGCATAGCCTTCTCCGAAAGAAAGAAACAGTATGCCACCCTACGGGTGCTGGGGCTGCAGGTTGGCCAGTTTTCCCAGATTATTGCCGTTGAGCAGCTTGTGCTGTGCTTTTTAGGAATAGCTATTGGCTTCCCCTTTACAGAGCTGCTAAAATCCGCTATGGCTTCTTTGATTGAAACTGACCTGTTTTCCTTTAATTCCTATACTCCACCTTCCGCTTATCTAAGTGCAGCCCTTGGCTGTTTGCTGTCCATAATATTTTCTAACCTAATGTCGGCCAGGGCAATAAAAAGGCTTGATATGGTAGAAGCGCTTAAAGAAAGAGAATGAGAGGATAAAATCATGAAGAAAAAAATAATTTTCTTAGTAATAGCTATTGCCGCTTCTGCTTCGGCCTATTTTGTTGTAAGCAGTCAAGCCCAGTCCATTAATGCCGTGGAAGTAACACCGAGGGACGCTGAAATCTCCTTTATTGAAAAAGGTAACGTTATTTCCCGTACAGAGGAGGTCTACCCATTAACCTCCGGCGAAATTATTTACAAGGCACCCTTTAAAAAATACGACACAATAAAAAAAGGTGATGTCCTTTGCGTAGTGGACACCACCAAGCTTTCATTAGAGCTTGCTGCGCTGCCAAATACCATTGCTGGCTATGAGGCACAAATAAAGGGGCTTAACGTAGAGGAAAGGCTCCGCAAGGATTCTCTTGTTTCCTCAAAGGAACGTCTTATAGGCGAACGTAATGCCATATCCGCCCAAGAATCTGAAGCCGGAGAAGCCAGCTTCAATCAAGAGAATGCAAAGGAAGAGCAGCTAAGCCTTCAAAATATAATAATTCAGCAAAACAACCAAGCAATAACCTACGCCGAAGCCGACCTGCGAAAAGCAGAAATACTCTACAACAACGGCGCCATTACAAAGCAAGAGCTTGAGGACAAGAGAAAGGCGCTAGAGTCCGCACAAAACACCCTATCCCAAAGCGAAAAGCAGCTATCCGTAATTAATGCAGGTCAAACTGCGTCAAGAGAAGAATATTTTAAAGCAATGCGAGCCTCCATAGATGCACAAATCAGTGGTATAGACCGCTCAATGGCCGCAAACTCCGTTAGCCCAACCATAGAATACTACAACACTTTAATAGAAGGAATTAAAAACACTGAGCTTAAGCTAAAACAAGAAATAGAAAATGCTACAGTAAAATCTCCTATGGACGGTATAGTGTTAGAGGTTACATACACCGAATCCAACGTCCTAAGCCAGAGCCAGCCGGTAGCCATAATCTCCTCCCAGTCTGATGCACAGGAAGTAGAGGTGTTTGTTTCTACAAGGGATATTGACGAAATACAGCTTGGAGATTCTGTGGAGCTGCTTTTAAACAGACGGAGCGGCGACAGAACAACCCAAGGGGTTGTTTCAAAAATTGCCCATGAAGCCAAGCAGATTCAATCCGCCCTTGGTATATCGGAAAACAAGGTCAACTTT
>CAYWBF010000299.1:0-3686 GCA_964456085.1 uncultured Eubacteriales bacterium | reverse complement strand
ACCCAGCCTTTTAATAATGAATTCCGCTGAACTTTTTGAAAACGGAAACCTTAGGATAACTCAGGTTACTCCCAAATTTGCAGAAAAAGGAAATATTATAAAGCTACGGCTAATAGTAGAAAAAATTAATCTTCCAAGGCTTGTTGAGCTTGAATTTGATTATGCTTTGGACAACTTAACTACCATAGACGGCATGGAAGTACTACATATATACCATAAGGATGAGGATATTAAGGGGAATAAAACCATAGAGCTTGAATATGAGCTAATAGCTTGCCACACTAGGGAGGATAAGGCACATATTACAATTAATCAAGAAAAAAAGGCTTGCGTTTTAATTGGAGGCTTAAGCCATGAGATAAAAAAATCTGCCAAGGCAACAGTAGATATAGGCGAGGGCAGCGAAAATGACAGAGTTGTAAATTATATTTTGTCACAGCACTTTGATGAAGTGCTTAACAGCAACGCCGACAGTGACCTTGTCCTTGCCAAGCTTGATATTGTTAAGCTGGAAAGCAATTATTACATCGATTCGGTTAAAACCTTGCCCTTTAAGCAGCTGGTTATTTCCAACAGTATACTGGCGACACTAATTGAAAATATAAAAAATTCAAAAAAACCTTTACCCGTGCAAGATACACTTTCCTCGAAAGAAAGCGAAAAAAAATTCAACCACCATGAAAGCAAGGAACAGCTTTCTCATGGAGAGGAGATTATTGAGGTTGATTTAAACTCTAAAAACAAATCCTATTTTAGTGAAGAAGTTGCCCATGGCTTAGGTAAAGGAGACGTAATGATACAGGTGGCTGTAGTAGAGCCACAGCATGACAAGCTATTTGGCGTAGAAAAAAGCTACTTTGGTGATATGAGTGTTTTTAAAAACAGTCTTTTTGACCCTTCAATAAGTCATATTACTACAGGAGTTATTTGTAATAACCAAAAAGGCACCTTTAGAATAGGGGTTAAATTTTTGGAAAATAGTGAAAGTCCTACTGTTACAGTAAAGTGGTGGGCTGTTAAGGATAACAAGGCGAAGGAAAAAGAAACTATTTCCTTTGACGGAGTAGATATTCAAATTAAACCTAACACTATTTCACTAATAGTAAAGGAAAAATGCAAGTTTGAAGCTATTGTCCGAGGAACAAGCCATACTGAGTGTAGCTGGAGAGTTACAGAGCAGGGCGGAGGACAAATTGATGCAAACGGGATTTATGAAGCACCTGCCACGGAGGGTGTTTATGAAATTGTTGCAGAAAGCATTAGATTTCCAGGCAAAAAAGCTACAGCATTCGTTGTGGTTAAGCAGCATCGCTTGGGCAAGAGCGTATAGCAATTTTCAAAATGGTAGTCAGCGCCCTTCGCAAAAATAACGTAAAAGCGTTAGTTATTTTTGTTCCGAACCTAACAACATTTTGTTAAATTGCTCTGGTACCACAGTATTAAAATATATTGGCGGTGAATCCCTTGAGTAATATTTTAGCGGAAAAGTACGTTATCACAAAACATTTATCATCAACGTCAAAAATTAATTATTATATAGGCAGTGCAAGAAGTGAGCAGGTGCTTGGCGAGTTATTAATTAACGAGGTTTTGGATAGGGACTTTATTAATGAATACTTAGATGAATTTCTTGAGATGTTTACTAAGGATAAGGTTTCGGAATTTATAGACTGCTTCTCTGAAAACTCTAAACTGTATCTCGTTTTTCCTTATTATTCCGGCCAAGGCTTATTGAAATATATAGATAACAACAAGCTTAACGCTTACTATAAGAAGGTTTTAATTTATAACGTATTACATAATTTTTTGAACTGCTATAAATATCCGCTGGTTATGCGAAGGTCTATTTTAGAGCCGTCTAATATCATTGTGAGTAACAATGATTTTTATTTTAATTATCTTTTAAGCGTTCCTAATAGCAGAAGTGTATCAGAAAAGGAAATTTATTCTGGCGTAAGAGGGTTATTTGAAAGCTGCTTTACCGAAAAAGAAATATCCTCAGATATAAAACTTTCTATAATTATGGAAAAATGTGAAAAGGGCGTTTATGCATCTGTTAGTGAAACGATGAAAGACTTGGTAGATGCCCTTAATGCCACTGAGGAAGAGATTACTATGGCTCTGCTTGCCGACAGAAAAAAGAAGCTTAAAAAGACTGTGGCAAATTCCGTTATAGCTGTAAGCCTAATATCTCTGCTCGTTTCCATATTTGCATTGTATAGAATTTATAGGACAGAAATAAAATTTAACGGAGATGTAGTTGAGACTATAGGTACCTTGACTTTAAACAAAAGAGAAGAAACTGATAAGGTTAATATTGTTAATATTGAAGCGCTGGGAGATATTGTTACTCCAGAGCCAAATCCAAGCCCTAGGCCAACCCCTTCCCCAGCTCCAACTCCTAGCCCAGGAGGTTCAAGCTTCAAAGAGGACTATATATACAAAATTATTTATAGGGATACATTAAGCCATATATCCCTTAAGTTTTATAAAAGCTTAAAGTACATTAACCCTCTGGCAAAATATAACAATATTAGTAATGTTGACTTAATATACACCGATACAACAATGAAGATACCGGAGAAGGGCAAGCTTGATTCGCTGTATCCCACGGGAAAGTGATGCTATATTGCAGTTTACAATCAATAAGGTTTGAGGGATGAACTTGAAAAAATATTTACTTGTCATAGCTGTATTAAGTATTTTGGTAGCTTTATTGTCATTTAAAAACTCTGACCTTAATTTTGAATATATCTTTTTAGATGCAACAATAAGTGGAAACAACAATATTTACTATCTTTTGAAAAATGACACTACCTATTACATAGGAAGAGCCTCCAATGATGGCAGCACAATAAAAGAAAAAAAGCTGCCTGCTACTCTAAACGGTTTTGCCGTAGAGTACAAGCAGCTTGTTGTAGATGGTCAGGAAAATATTTACACCATTTCTAAGCTTTATAATAAAAAAGACGGAGCATTTGTGAAAGATACTATTTACATGCTTAACTACAACAAAAAGCTATTTATTCAAGAGCTTGACCTTAACAAGGCTGATAAATCTGACATAATTACACAAATCGCTAACAATTACCTTGACAACACGATTTATGAAGCAGCTGAGGGCGGCAGAATAGAGCATGAAATCACAAATATTACGTCTTTAAACGGTAAGCTAGTTGCTTTTCGTAGAGGGGATATTGATGTAAGCAATAATTTATATAATTTTTCTATTGAGGCTTTTGAGTATGACAGTGAAGCAAAAATCTTTTTAAAGACCGTTTATAAGTTTATAAATTTTAACGGATATATTTACTTTGATACAGTGCTTTATGATAATGACAAGATAGTGTATTTGTTTAACAAAAGCTCATCATTAATCTACTCCTATGACTATGAAGGCAAGGGAAATATATATCAACTTGAAAAAAGCCTGATTAAAGATTATCCCTATATTAAGGATAATAATCTATATTATACAGACTTAAATAAATTTCAGCTTTTGAAGTATGATTTTAAAAGCAACCATACAAATATAGTTTATGAAGAAAATTCTATGTTGGGTTTTGGGCTATATTTTAAGGATATGCGCTTTTTAAAGCATGTGGGTGACAGTATAGTTGGATACAAACCCAACTTTGGCAATAGCAAAGTAAATAAGGAAATTATTTGTATTAACAATGAAAAAA
>CAYWBF010000298.1:0-3688 GCA_964456085.1 uncultured Eubacteriales bacterium | reverse complement strand
CACAACGAAACAGCCCCAGCCCAGCATGAGCTTGCACCTGTGTTCTCTATAGTAAATATAGCCTGTGACCACAACCATTTAGCTATGGAGATAATGAAAAAAGTAGCCAACCGTCACGGACTTGTATGCTTGATTCACGAAAAACCTTTTGAGTGGATAAACGGCTCCGGCAAGCATAACAACTGGTCGCTAATGACCGACACAGGAGAAAATCTGCTTAACCCAACTAAACAGCCTGCGGAAAATATTAGATTCCTATTGGTGCTTTCTGCTGTGCTTTATGGCGTGGATAAATATTCAAGTCTGCTAAGGCTTTCCGCCGCAAACGCCGGAAACGACCAGCGTCTTGGAGGACATGAGGCGCCCCCAGCTATAATAAGCCTTTTTATGGGCAAAGACCTTACTGACATGCTTGAAGCTATAAAGAACGGAGAGCAAAACGTTTCCAACAACAGAGAAAAGCTTGAGCTGGGCATTTCCACACAGCCTAGTCTGTCCAAGGATTTCTCCGACAGAAACAGAACCTCACCCTTCGCCTTTACTGGTAATAAGTTTGAATTTAGAATGGTAGGCTCAAGCCAGTCCATAGCCGGTCCAAACACTATACTAAACACAATAGTAGCAGAGGCTCTGGAGAAAATAAGCGACAAGCTGGAAGCTGGCGAGGAGCCTTATAAAATTGTACGAGACATTTTAAATAAACATGACAGAATTATTTTCGACGGTAATAATTACACTACAAGCTGGTACGAGGAAGCCACACGTCGAGGATTAAAGTGCATTAGCAATACCGTTGATGCTATCCCTTATCTTTTGGATGAGGAAAATGTAAGACTTTTCACCTACCACGGGGTTTATACTCCACAGGAGCTTCAATCACGATATGAGATACTTTTTCAGACATACATCAAAACTATTAACATTGAAGCGCTAACAATGATGGAAATGGCTAAAAAATATCTTTATCCTGCCGCCATAAAGAATCTTAAGAATCTTTCGGAAGCCTACAACCAAGCATCAGCCTCAGACCTTGCCTTGGAGCTTATCCACTTGGAGCAGCCTTTAAGACAGTTTAACAAGCTGCTTAAGGATTTTTACGAAGCATTACTGGCTTTGGAAAAAGCTCACAGCTACGCAGCAAAGTTAACAGGAGAAATTTTCCACATAGCCAAGGCTTACAGAGACATAATAATCCCCCACATGAAAACTCTTCGCCAATCAGCTGACTCCTTAGAGGAAGTAATGGATAATAACCTTTACCCATTTCCTACCTATGAGGATTTGTTATATAGAGTTTAAAAACGTAAAGCATCAAAAAAGGTCATTCCCACGTGGTGGGAATGACCTTTTTTGGATTATCTTTTACTGCTTCATATATTTTTTCAAAATTCGAATATCTTCACCAAAAAATTTCAGCAGCCTATAGCTCCCGAAAAATCGAGATACAATACGCTCAGAATAATGCCCCTCAAAATCATATGGTGAAAGATTAGTAGAAAAAACAGTAGGACGTTTTTCTAAAAGCCTTATATTCACAATGTTAAACAGCTCTGAGCTGGTAACTATAGTAGCAAACTCCGTACCCAAATCATCAACTATAAGCAAGTCAATATCATAAATACTTTCCATAAGCTCCTGGGGAAAAGCAAGCTCATCACGGTTAAAGCGATATTCCTCAATTAGCTTAAACAGCTTAGGGGCGGTAACATAAAGCACCGTTTTCCCGCTCTCCAACGCTTCCTTGGCGATGGAGTTGCACAAAAAGGTTTTCCCGAGGCCGGGCTTCCCATAAAATAAAAGATTTGTAAACCGCTTATCCAAGTTACCGACAAAATCCAAGCACACCTTATAAATTATTTCAATGTTTGCCCTGGGAGAAACCCCTTCCTCATCGTCTATCTCCTCGGAATAAAACCGTATATCAAAGGTATCAAAATTTTCATACACAAAAGAATCGTTCAAGTTAGAATTAGCAACGCTTAAGGACACAAGTCTCTGGGAAAAGCACTTGCAGCGCCTATTGTCTTCATCATATCCCGAATCATGACATAAGCTGCATTTATAAATATTGGTTAAATAATCCTGTGGATATCCATACTCACGTAAAAGCTGCTTTTTTTGCTCGATAAGCTTAAGATTTTGAGCTTTAAGCTCCTCTGTAAGCTTCTTAGCCTCAGAAGCCTCCAAGGTCAATACTGCCCTGGAAATCTCAAAGGAAGCCTTGGCAAGCTTGTCATCTATAGCCGCAAAGTCTTTTATTTTTTTCCTAACCTCTGCAATGCGTGTAGAGTAGGTATAATTTGCCATATCTCGGTCTTTTTCGTATTCTCTAAAAATTTGCTTTATTAAGGTTTGGGTACTCAACTATTATTCCTCCGCAGTCAAAAGCGCCTTTTCAAGCTTTTCCAGCTTTTCATAATCAATATTACGTTGTTCAAAGTTTACAAAGCGGTTTTTGGCTGTCTTAGTCTGCTTGGTGGCCTTTTTTTCTTCCTTGACCTTTGCCGCTTCCTTGTAGAAGTCGTCATCCAGCTTGGCTACCTCCTCTAAGGTAGAAACCTTATTTAGGTACCATTTGGTAAGAATCTTATCGGCATAGGAAAACTTAGGCTGACCAATCTGCATAATCGTCTTGTCACAGGCCTCAAAAATAAGTTCAAGGCTTAAGCTATATTCATTAAGCCATTTTTCCATGTATTTTATTTCAGACTTAGTGGCATTTCTGTTTGTGTGACCAAATGCCTTTAAAATCTGCCTGTATGTATTATTAAACCTGTCAATATACTCCTGCGCTGCCTCCAGCGTAGATATGCCCTTTTCCGCCCAGTCTATGGCTACCTTTTCGATATAGTGAATATTTCTGTGATCCTTCTCGGCACAATATTCGAGCAGCCTTTGAATAACCTCAAATGGCAGGCGCAGCCAGTCATATAAGCCAAATAAAATATTTAAGTCCTCATATGTAAGCAATCTGCCCAAGGACTGCTCCCCAATAGAAAACAACGTCTCTACCTCTTTTGAGCTGCTTTTGTAAAGCTCTAGCTCCTTAACAGTATACTTAGGTAAAACCTCCGAGACTTCCGGCTGCTGCTTTTCTGGGAAAAATACAATATTCGACTCCGGTTCCTGAATTGGTGTAGGAGTCTGCACCCTTCCTCCTTGAGGAATCTGTAAGAACTCTACCTTTAAATCCTTCTTGGAATCAAGATTAATATTAACAAGCCCCAGCTTTTCCCAGTATTTTAAAGCGTTAATAACATCAGACTCCAAAATATTCATCGCCTTGGCTATGTCGGATGTAGAAAGCTCAACCCTGCCGCTTAAGCATTGCCTATAAACATAAATGTAAATTACAACGTATGTATGGTTAGCGTTAAGCATGTAGTTATCCACAAAGGCGTTGGGCAAAGTGGTATTGAAAAAATCGTAATGCATGCTTAAATTTATAGACGCCATATTTTCACCTCATGATACTGATTCCATTTTAACGTGGTTTTATTCTAAAAATCGTATCCCTATTATATCAACAATTTTAAAAAAATAAATGAAAATTTATTTGCAACAATTTTCCCTAAAAAATAAGTTCGATATACATATATAATTTATATGTAAACCATTCAATTGAATATTTCACTAAAACTGGCTATTTCAAAAATTTTGTCCCGTGAAAATTCGAGCATGGTCATCG
>CAYWBF010000297.1:0-3716 GCA_964456085.1 uncultured Eubacteriales bacterium | reverse complement strand
TCACAAACTTGAAAAATGCTCCTGTCATAATAGGTGATAAGCTAATGACAATCAAAATATTGTCACTTCTTATTTGATATAAAAACTGCTTGAATGAAATAAGCATTGCCCTCATAGCTTAACACCTCCAACGGTTTTTAGCATTTTCCTTGTTGAGCTGGCTGCTAAATAATAAAAAACCGCAATCCAAGCTAAAAAAACAAGGGCCATAACCATGAGATTTTCCGTAACGCCGCCAATTAACTTCAATACAACATTTCCTGCGTGGAATACAAAAATAGGATTGCTATATCCGAAAAGTTCTGCAAATGGAGGTAACATCAAGACAAGCATTATGGGTACGGTAATAATAAGAAATTGATTAAGACTGTTCACTTTTGTTGCAATTATTATCCCAAGAAGCGAGAATAATAAAGAGCCTAAAAAAGTACCCACAGCCGTCCACAATAGATTATGAGTTCCACTAATAATGCTGATTATTAATCCAACAAATGTTGAAATAAACCCCAGTGACACAACCTTTGAGAAAATATATTCCCACAGCTTGACAGGCGAAACCGCAAGTGAGGACAGCACTCGCTGACTTTTTTCAAGAAGTATAATAGCCCCCATAAAGAACAACCCAAGGGTGGCAGGGTCAGTAAAGATTATCACCATGGTTACCTTCGATTTTGCTACTGGAGGTATAAAAGAAAGCAAGATAATATAAATGACTGTCAAAAAAGCATAGAGAAAATAAAAGCCGTATTTTATTTGAAAGCGCAAATCACCAAGTAATAGTCCTCTTAACCTCATTTCAGCGCCCTCCTTGTAACCTCTCGGAATATGTCTTCTAGCGTAGGCTCACTGCTGTGTATGGAAAGTAGCTGGTTTTCTGCAATCAAACTTTGAAGTAACTTGTCACCGCCAGAAGCGGACATCAAACATTCGCCTGTCTGCTCGCCCTTATCAAAATAAGTATACCTTAGCTTGCTTGCACCCTTCGACATTATTAGATTGCGTGGTGTATCTAAAGCCTTTATTTTGCCCTCTACTATAAAAGCCACTCTGTCGCAAAGCTCTGCTGCATCTTGCATATTGTGGGTTGTTAAGATAATGGCTTTTCCCTTTTCCCTCTCGGATTTGATAATGTTTTTCATATCATAGGCATTTGAAGGGTCAAGGCCGCTTGTGGGTTCGTCAAGAAATATAGTGTCTGGATTGTGTATGAGAGCTTTAATAAAGTTAAGTCTGGACTTCATACCCTTTGAGTAATTCAATACCTTCTTGTCTCCGTCATTATGCAAATTAACCATACCCAAAAGCTTATCAACAGGCGTCAGCTTGCGTGAATAAAGAGAGCCGAAAAACTCCAAATTCTGCCGTGCGGTCAGTTTTTCATAAAGTGAGGGAAATTCAAAGTCCACGCCTATATTTTCATAAAATGTATTTGTGTGACGGCTTACCTCAGTGCCATTCACCACTGCACTTCCGTTGTAACCCGAAAGTAGACCGATAAGAATTTTTTGTAAAGTGCTTTTTCCAGCGCCGGACGGACCAATAAAACCAAATATCTCACCCTTGCCGACTTTAAAATTTATGTTTTCAAGAAAAGGATTTTTTGAATAGCTGAACGAGAGATTTTTTACAGTAATCATATTTCCTCCTTAAACAACATCTCGGTAAGGCCATCTATAAGCAGTTTTATAGTATCGTTAAAAACAGCCTCCCCTATTTCTTTTTTGTGCATAGCCATAAGGAAAATGCTTCTCAGTGCACCGCTAAAAGTGTTTATATTTTTCTCGCCTGCTTGTGGCATCAGTGAAAATAATTTTTTTATGTAAGTATCATCTTGTTTAATATGCTTTTCTACGGCTTCTTGAGGCAATTTTCGCATTAAGATTTCCATCTCGCCATTTGTGACAAGAGCATACAAAAAAGAATTTGTTGTGCTTTTGTATAATGTAAAAATTATTTCTGAAAACTGTTCTTTTGTAATTGTCCCGTTATACTTGCCAACTGTGTCTAGTAACTCTGCTTGAATAGCGTCTTGCTCTTCTGTAATGACATCAAATAAGAGTAACTCTTTTGATTCGTAAAATAAGTAGAATGTTCCTTTGGGAATGTTAACCCGCCTAACAATCTCATCAACAGATGTTTTTTTTACACCAAATTGTGACAGAAGCTTTTTGGTTTCTTCTTGCAAACTTTTGATTATCTGTATGCGTTCATTCTCTGAATATGACTTTGGCATTCAATCACCTCCAACTATTTGACTGTTATGATTAATATAGTCAATATAACACGAGTGATTACTCCTGTCAATATGTAGGCCATAAAAACAAAAAATAGGGCTGTCGCAAACAATTTAAAAAATCGTTTTGCTACAGCCCCTTTTTATTAAAAAAAAGGCGGCTTTGAGTTATTCAAAACCGCCACAGAAAAAATATGATTGGACGTGATAAAGTACCTGCCAGCGTTTTTTCTTTTCTGCAGTTGCATCTACAAACCAGGTTCTTTATAAAAAACGCCATTTAGTTGAGTGCATTTTTCAAAAACTGAAGAATTATCGCCGTATTGCTACTCGTTACGACAAACTGTCCTATGTTTTTTTTGGATTTGTTTGCCTTGCTTCTATTTGTATTTGGCTAAATTGCACTGTATAGCGCACTTTTCAAACACACCCTAATTCACCTAGCTATTATTCCTTAGCATCACCCTTTTTTTTAAGAAGCAATTTTTTCCCGGGTATGCCAGGCTTTGTCATTGCATCAATATCCAAGATAACTTCCAGCTCTTCAGCTGTAAGCAAACCTACCTCAATTAATACCTCTCTAAATTTACGGTTTTCCTTAAGTGCTCTTTTAGCAATTTTACTTGCGTTAGCATAACCAATATGAGGTGCAAGTGCTGTGATGGAGCCTACAGAGGTTTCAACCAAATCCTTACACTTATCTTCATTGGCTTCTATTCCGTCAATGCAGTTTATTCTTAAAGTAAAGGCAGCGTTGGTTAACACCTCAATGCTTTGAAATAAGTTAAAAAACAATACAGGTTCAAAAACGTTAAGCTCTAGCTGCCCTGCTTCAGCAGCTTTTAATATAGTTACATCATTTCCAAATATATGAAAGCATACTTGATTCATTACCTCTAATATTACAGGGTTTATTTTCCCCGGCATTATTGATGAGCCTGGCTGACGCTCTGGCAAAAATATTTCATTAAATCCTGCTTTTGGTCCGCTTGCCATAAGCCGAAGGTCGTTACACATTTTTGACAGGTTAACACCAAGAGTTTTTAAGGAGCTTGAAGCCCAAACAAAAGGGTCAGCATTTCTTGTGCCGTCTACTAAATCCTTTGCGCCTGTAAGCTGTATCTGAGATATTTCGCTTAAAATTACAATTACCATACGTTTATAACGTTCGTCAGCATTTATTCCTGTTCCAATTGCCGTTGCTCCCATATTAACGGATTTTAAATCGTTAAAAGCAATCTTTATTCTTTTTATATCCCTTGTTATAGATGTGGCAAAGGCATGAAACTCTTGTCCAAGCTTTATAGGAACAGCATCTTGAAGATGAGTTCTTCCCATTTTGATTACATGAGAAAAATCTGCGCTTTTCTTCATAAGTGATTTTTGCAGAAGCTCAAGCTCCTCCAGTAGTCTTTCTACAAGCAAAAGGCACGTAAGCTTTCCAGAGGTAGGAAATACATCATTTGTAGATTGGGCGAAATTC
>CAYWBF010000296.1:0-3719 GCA_964456085.1 uncultured Eubacteriales bacterium | reverse complement strand
ACTCTATTTTTTCCGAAAAGGTTTTAAACTCTTCTAGTGATAAAGCCTCCAGTGGCTTGTCATGCTTTATGCAGTAAAGTACCAGCTTGCCTATGATTTCATGGGCATCTCTAAAGGGTATACCCTTTTCTACTAGGTAATCAGCAGCATCGGTGGCGTTTGTAAACCCTCTCCCTGCCTGATTGTACATGTTTTCCTTTTTCACAGTCAGTGTATCAATCATAGCTGCAAGTACAGGTATGCACAGCTTTACTGTGTCTACTGCGTCAAACACAGCTTCCTTGTCCTCCTGCATATCCTTGTTGTAAGCCAAGGGCAAGCCCTTCATCATTGTAAGCATTCCCACAAGAGAGCCATAGACACGCCCTGTTTTCCCCCGAATAAGCTCTGCCATATCGGGGTTCTTTTTTTGCGGCATTATGCTGGAGCCTGTTGAATAGGCATCGTCTAGCTCAATAAAGGAAAACTCGTTGCTGGAATAAATTATTATTTCCTCGCAAAGCCTGCTGAAATGCATCATCATTATAGAAAGGGTGCTTAAAAGCTCCAAGCAAAAGTCCCTATCAGAAACCCCGTCCAAGCTGTTTAGGGTAATATGAGAAAATCCAAGTGCTTCTCTTACATACTCCCTGTCCAATCTATAGGTGGTAGCAGCCAAGGCCCCAGAGCCTAGGGGCATGTAGTCGGCACGCCCAAGGGTATCGCAAAGCCGCCCATAGTCACGCTTGAACATTTCTACATAGGCACACAGATAATGTGCGTATGTTATAGGCTGGGCAAGCTGCAAATGGGTATAGCCGGGCATTATTGTCTCTGTATGGCTCTTGGCCTTGTCCAGAAGAACACCCATAAGCTCAATAAGCTGCCCCTTTATGGTGTGAATTTCTTCCTTTATATATAGCCTTATATCCAGTGCAACCTGGTCGTTGCGGCTTCTGCCCGTATGAAGCTTTTTGCCTGTATCTCCTATACGCTCAATGAGGATTTTTTCAATATTCATGTGAATATCCTCAGCCTTCTCGTCAAAGGCAACCAAGCCCTTTTCAATGTCAGCCAAAATCCCTAAGAGAGCGGCTTGAATTTCCTCTCCCTCGGCGATTGAGATTATGCCCTGCTTTGCAAGCATGGCGGCATGAGCGCAGCTTCCCTTTATATCCTGGGCATACAGCCGCTTGTCAAAAGAAATGGAGGAATGAAAATGGTCGGTTTGGCTGTCTGTGGATTTTGTAAATCTTCCGCCCCAAAGCTTCATATTATCTTCCTTCCTAGTTTTTCTGGCTTTCCTTCATTAAGGCACGAACCTTTAATGGTAGGCCGAATAGGTTAATAAAGCCTTCTGCATCGTAGTGGTTGTATAGCTCTCCTGTGGTGAAGCTTGCAAGGTTCTCGTTGTATAGGGAGTATTTTGAGGATGAGCCAGCAGAAATAATATTGCCCTTGTATAATTTTACACGAACTGTCCCTGTAACACACTCCTGTGTGGTGTCCACGAAAGCAGCCAACGCCTCACGCAAAGGTGTAAACCACTCTCCGGAGTAAATAAGCTCGGCATATTTTGTCGCAATAACTTCCTTAAAGGCTGTGGTTTGCTTGTCTAAGCAAAGATATTCCAAATCTCTGTGGGCGAAGTATAAAATTGCACCGCCAGGTGTTTCATAAACCCCACGGGATTTCATGCCAACAACTCTATTTTCTACAAGGTCGCAAATACCAATACCGTTCTTGCCACCAACCTCGTTTAAGTAATCCATTAGCTCAATAGGGGAAACTTCCTTGCCGTTAAGCTTTGTAGGTATACCCTTTTCAAATTCCAGCTCCACATAGGTTGGCTGATCTGGAGCTTCTTCGGGGGTAACGGAAAGCTGTAACAGCTTTTTGAAGTTAGGCTCGTTTTTAGGATCCTCCAGCTCAAGTCCCTCATGGCTTAAGTGCCAAAGGTTTCTGTCACGGGAGTAGCTTTGCTCCTTAGTCATTGGAACCTCAATACCACGTTGTTGTAAATATTCTATTTCTTCCTCTCTGGAGGAAATATCCCATGTACGCCAAGGTGCAATAATTTTCAAATGAGGTGCCAAAGCTTTTACAGTAAGCTCAAAGCGAATTTGGTCGTTGCCCTTACCTGTAGCTCCGTGGCAAATAGCAGTGGCGTTTTCTTCAAGCGCTATGTCTACAAGCTTTTTAGCGATAAGAGGTCTGGCAATTGATGTACCAAGCAAATATTTACTCTCATAAACGGCGTTAGCCTTTACCATTGGATAGATGTAATCTGTAATAAATTCCTCACAAACATCAAGGATTATGCATTTTTCTGCGCCAGTTTTTACAGCTTTTTCTTCTAAGCCGTCTGTTTCCTTGCCCTGTCCTACGTCAACGCATACGGCAATAATCTCACATTCTGGGTACTGTTCCTTAAGCCATGGAATAATAACCGTTGTATCAAGCCCGCCGGAATATGCAAGCACAATTTTCTCTTTCATTCTTTTACCCTCCTAAAGTAAATTAATACATTGCAATTTTTATGTGAGTTGGATTAAATAATATTTTATGCAATTTCGTCCAGCTCACTTTTTATTAGACAATTGCTGTAATGAGTATACATGTAAGTGCAGAAATATTCAATATTTTATTCATAAAATTTTAGAAAAATTAATAAAATTACTATTACTTCGCATAATTATACATAATAAAAAGGCGTATGCATCACTTGGTAACCTAAGCCATGCATACGCCTTTTGCGTTTCGTACATATATGTTTATCTGATAGCTACTTCCTGTATTGTGTAATATCAATACTACTAATTAAACAAGCTTCCTTTCCGTCAGTCCAGTCTATAATAGAGGCTGAGGTTTCAGAAATAATCCCGTATTCTTCATTATTAATTTCTATTACAGCAGTAGTGTTTCCTTCTGTCAAGCCATAAATGGGACACTGCTCACAAGGGGTTTCCCTACCCATAAAGGCTTTGTAGCAGCAGTCTCCTATTTTAGCTGTTGGGGCAATTGATTTGATTCTATTATTGGCAAAGAGCAGCTCGTAGGTGTCCTTATCCACCACATAGGCAAAGCTTTTTATGTTGTTCATTATGGCTAGAAGGGAGTGATAATTGTTTTGAGCGTCCACTACTGCTCGCTCCTTCGCTATAAAGGTTGCGATAACATTATTTATGGTAGCTAGCTCATCAAGCTCCACATTATTCAGACTTCGCTCCCTCACGCAGTCGTCAAAGCCGATAAAGCCCACTAACTCCTCATTTTTCTTAATGCCAAATATAAACAGTGATTTTATACCTATAGGCTCCAAAATTGCTCTCTCTTCTTCAGGCAGTTGCTTTAGACTCTCTATAGCGACTAGGTTTTCACGCATCAGCGTATCCGTTGCCTTGCTGAACATATTTATCGGTATATGCTCAACCCTATTCATCATTGAAATGGAGTAGTTAGCACACCACTCAAAGGTATTGACAAAGGATTTCTTGCCTGCATCTAGCTCAAAAATATAGCTGGTAGTAAAGGCAAAGTGCTCTGCAAGCAGCTTAAGCACGGATTTCACGGAGGACATAGGATTATCAGAGCTGTACAGCAGCTTAAATATATATTCAAGTCTATTTTCCCTAAAGCTTTTTTGGGGCAGATTCCCGTGAGCGTCTATTTCCGTGCGGCTTGATTGGTAGCCGGAAAAAGTTGATCCATCATATATGCTATAGTTATCCTTGCCGTTT
>CAYWBF010000295.1:0-3720 GCA_964456085.1 uncultured Eubacteriales bacterium | reverse complement strand
ATGTTTCTGACTAATGAATTTTATTTTGAGTTTTACTTAAATTAAAGAGTATAGCTATAAGCCAACACCTATATTTTATGGAAGAGGGTTATATTATGGTATAGAGCTTGAAATTGATAACGGCGGTAAAAGCAATGAAAATGCAGCCAAAATCTTAGAGGTGGCAAACAATGAGGGTTTGGTTTACATATTTACTGCAAGCATGATGGTAGTTTAGACAACGGCTTTGAAATTGTCTCTCACCCTTGTAGCTTAGAGTATCATGTAAGCCAAGTGCCTTGGGAAGAAATTTTGTTGCTTTGCAAAAGCTTGGGGTATAAATCCCATGATACAAATACTGCTGGGCTACATATTCATGTTGGGAGAGCGGAACTTGGTAATTCTAAAGAAGCACAGGAAGATGTTATTGGTCGGATATTATTCTTTATTGAAAAACATTGGGATAATATGCTCCTCTTCAGCCGCCGTACAGAAGAACAAATTCACAAATGGGCAAGTAGATATGGTTATATGGAAACCCCCAAGGATACTCTGAAAAACGCAAAAAATAGCTATGGTAGGTATGTTTGCTTAAATTTATTAAATCCATCTACTATTGAATTCAGGATTTTTAGAGGAACATTAAAATTCTCAACATTTATAGCAGCATTGCAATTAGTTGATTCTATTTGCAATGCTGCTATTTTTATGTCTGATGCTGATTTTCAAAGTATGACTTGGAATAACTTCCTAAAAACTATAGACAGTAATAAAAAAGATCTTGTTTCAAATTTTCACAGCAAGGGGTTATACACCTTGGGAAAAACTATTTTAGAAGGAGGAAAGTAGAATGTGCTGCTTATTCGGACTATTAAATTATGGAAATGTATTAAAGCCTGATGAAATTAGAAGTGTTATTTCATCTCTTGCCATTGCCAGTACTGCCCGTGGGGTAGATGCTACTGGACTTGCCTATTTGCATGGCTCAAATATTGTAATACAAAAAGCACCGAAACCTGCCACAAAATTCAAGTTTACTTTATCCGGCAAGACAATAGCTGTAGTAGGTCATACAAGGTTAACAACCCAAGGCTCTGAAAATAACAACTATAATAATCACCCATTCTTAGGAATAGTAGGTACACAAACATTTGCATTAGCTCATAACGGTATAATTAATAACATTGAACATGAGTATCTACAGAACCTAAAGCTACTGGCCTCATGCGAGGGCTTTGAAAATGAAATTATAGATTATCTGCATTATGAAGGGTTTACTTTTCAAGAAATTGAAGAATTAATTTATGAAAGCAGCCCTGCGAGCTTTCACTAACTTAAAAAATTTAAAGGCTTTGATAGAAGGAGGTGCTGTATGCTTATTAAAGGGATATTTTGCTTAACCTGTTTCGTTTTTAGATTGCTAACCGAAAACGACACTTCAAAAATATTATTTGATAATCCATGTAGGTTTTGTCCACTTAAATAAGGAGCTGTTAATATGAGTGTGCCTAAATACATTTCTACTAAAATAAAAGACCAAATACCGAAACATATTCAAAATATTATTTGGTATTTATGGGAATCAGTGCCTATATCTAGGCATGACACTACAAAGTTCTTACTCACTTACAACTATATTGATAATAGACATGTGCAGGAAATTACAATGATACATAGCAAACGGAAAAACCGTAAAACAATATCCTTTGAATTTCATAGGCCTGTTGACGCTGAAATTACTATAAAAAAAATTCCCTATGTTGCGTTCATGAAATTTTTAGAAGAAGAATAAGAGTTCAAATATTAAAACCTTCTATATAAATACGTTTATAGAGGGTTTTAGTTTCTATATAAATCTTTATCGCTAATGTCTATAGTCTTGTATTACTCTGTCCTTTAATGTAAACTTAATCAAAAAGGTAAAAGGGGGATAATAATGACTAACAGACAAGCATAAAAACATTTCAATAATTATTAAAAAAGAAGGAGTGTGCGTTTACAGACCTTAATATTTCTTATAATGACATGCATTACACTTTACTATAACTGCTCTAGGCTTCAACAAAAATTATTAAGGAGTTGATACTATGATTTGCTCAAAATGCGGAAAGCAACTTTCAGAAACTGCCATATTTTGTAGTTTTTGTGGCAGTTCAGCTAATTCTGCACAAATATATCAAGAAATGCAAGTGACTGATGAAAAATCTAAGGAGCCAAACTCAAATTTATCTAGTACCATATCGGAAGAAGATGAAATGCATATCCTAAGAAAATTAATGTGTGACAAAACCGGCAACTATTTAGAAGAATTTAAAAAAATAAACTCAGAAAAAAGCAGCTTTAATTTTATAGCTCTACTGTTCAACCCTGTGATAGCTTTATATAGAAAAAATTTTCCATTCTTTAAAAGGTATTCCCTACCTATGTATGGCCTCATGTTGCTTGGGATGGCACTGATTTTTATTGCCGTAAAAAATTTTACACTAGGTAGCTTCAACTTGCCACTATTCTATGCTGTTGGTGCAGGAATAGCGTTGCTTTTTATAGCCTCAATTACTACTGCAACTTTATCTGCTAAAAATTTTAATAAATCTTATTTGAACTTTTTAAGGGGGATTATTAAAGATAATAAAATTAATCTTACTAACATTGATTCTCCAGAAATAATCTCAATCATTAATAAGAAAACCGCTCCCTCAATAAAAAATATACTTATTCTCTTCTGTGTCTCTGGACTTATTGCTTTACCTTATTCAATTGGAATTTCAAAAGCTTTAATTAACAACATATTTGGAGCATATGAAGTGTATAGTGATTTTGATATATCCGAGAATTCTGATTCCCTAAGTTATTTAAATGAAGAAGACATTTCTAATGAATCAGATGAACTTTTAGCAAAAGAATCTCCTGCACCTGCCGAAGCATCAGCAACTCCCTCCTCCCCAACACCTACTAACGACTACGTTGAAACCATAGAATATTCAAATGAAGAGTGGAGCGACTTTATTGCCTTATATACTGACTATGTTAGCTTTAGTAATTCGACTTATGAATATTTAAGCGCTAGAGAGATTAACGAAAAAACTTATTATGAATTTGCTAAAAATCAAAAAATAAATCCCTCAAGTGTGCTTACTTCAATGGTTAACTTAAATTCGGAAGCAATAGGTAAAATCCCTACAAGACAGGTCGAAGCACTCATATATAATTATTTTGGAGTAGAGTATAAGCTTCCACAAGACCTGAATACTTTTGACGGAGACATAGGCTATAAGGATGGATATTTGCATTATACATATGCCGACGGCGGAAGTGTAAGTATTCCCTCTGTTTATGGCACTATTAAAGCTTCTGATGATAGCTACAAAATATTTGGAAATATGACACTGTACAATGATTCGGAATCTAGGATAACAAATTCCTTCGTTGCTACAGTAAAGCAAGCGCCTGATTCCATATTTGGATACAATTTAGTATATTTTGAGCTAATGCCTGTTAAAACTGCTGTATTTAAAAATGCCGTTGCTTCAGCAAGCATTGAGCCTACCCAAAATTCTACTTATTATCCTGATAATGCATGTGATGGATTTTTAGACACAGTTTGGGCATTTGAAGGAACAAAAAATCAACAAATACAATTTAATTTTGATAAAATAACTCCTATTTCTGGATTGCAGCTCTTTCTTGGACATTATCAAGCTAAAAGCTTATTTTATGAAAATAACCGAGTTGAAAATTTTC
>CAYWBF010000294.1:0-3724 GCA_964456085.1 uncultured Eubacteriales bacterium | reverse complement strand
CCTTTTTAACTAAGTACAAGCATTATGTCGGCTGGGCAAAAGCTCCAAAGCCTAATTATTCTTCAGTAGGTGCGGAAACGCTGCATACTGCTGCACAAGCACCGCAAGAAATGCATTCGTCTTGGTTGATTACATAGATAGAATCTCCCTCAGAAATACAGGATACTGGGCATTCTGATACACAAGCACCACAATTAATGCAAGCATCTTTAATTACATAAGCCATACATACACCTCCCATTATTTGAGCAAGTACAAGGATACGCTCTGCAGATATTGTATAATATTTTCTTGAATAATTCAAGCATAATTAATATAAATTCTAGCAATACACTATATACACCGCCTAAGAAATCAGGAAATGCTCCGTGCCGTCAAAAGCTTTTCAAACTCCGAAGCGGGCATAGGCCTGCCGTAAAGATACCCTTGGGCATACTCACAACCCAGCTCCAACAACAACGCCTCCTGCTTCTTAGTCTCCACACCCTCACAAATGCAGGTCATATTAACCTCCCGTGCAAGCTTAATGGTGTTTCTAAGCACAGCAGTACCACGAGGGTTGTCCTCTGCCTTAAGCAAAATCCCCCTGTCAATTTTCAGCGTATTAGCCGAAAGCTCGCTTAAAAGCTGTAAGGAGGAATAACCACTGCCAAAATCATCAATAGAAAAGGAAAAACCTTCCTTTTGAAGCTTGTTCATAAGCTGGGTCAGAAGCTCAATGTTATCGTGCAAAATCGTCTCGGTGATTTCTATTTCTATTAAGTTCTTTGGAATACCGTACTTGTTTACAATGTCCAGCACATCATTAGAATACATAGACTTGCTTATTAGAATTTTTGATTGGTTAAGGGATATGGGCACAGTGCTTAACCCCTTTTCAGTCCATTTTTTTTGAAGCTGGCAAACCTTTGAAAGCATGTACATGTCTAACTCAGATATAAAACCGTTCCTTTCAAAAATTTCAATAAAGTCGGTAGGGTACCATAAAATTTTGCCGTTTTCAATCCAGCGCACCAACGCCTCTGCCGCTATAAGCTCACCTGTTTTAATGTTCACCTTTGGCTGGATAAATACGTTAAATTCGTTTTGGAACATAGCCTTGTACATTGTGGCTTCGATTTTTTTCAGGTTTTCTTCACGGACTTGAAGGTTATAGTCGTAGAAGCAAATATTTTGCTCTCCATGGCTTTTAGTAAGCTTGCGTACATAGTTTGCCTTGTCCAGGCAAGGATCAAGGGATTTGTCCTCATTGGTTATATGGTAAATGCCCCATTCAAAAACAGGTCGCATAGCTACTGATGAGATTTCGGGGAGTTGTTGAAGGGCATCGGTTAAGCATTCTGCCAGCGCTTTAATGCCATCTCTGCTTCTTTTTACAAGGAGTACAAAAATATCGGCAGACACTCTAGCAAAAAACTCATCTGCCACCAACTTATCCTGGCACAGCCTACAAGTCTTTACCAAAATATCATTTCCCTTGTTATGCCCAAGCACCTCATTAAAACCCTTGAAGTTCTTTATGTCAAAATACATGACAGAGTATTCGTTCTGCTCGTTCCGAGAGAAAATCACTCCTGCGTCCAGCTTAAGCTTTTCAAGGTTTGGGGCGCTTGTTAGGCTGTCAAAGTAAGCCATGTTGTAAAGTATATTCTTAACCTTGCGGTTTGTTAAAACAATATACCCCAGAAATAGTGCAGCAATAAGAAACACCGTAGCTGCAATAGGGTAAGCGTACTCCCGTAAAAATATAATGGGACTAATTTTCATGTCGGTGATAACAGTATCCTTCATTATGATGGCATCTATTTCTTCTATAGGAATACGTTTGTTTGCTTTGTTTAACACTGATGCAAGCATGGGGCTTACATTTGGGGCAAGAGTCAGCCTGACGTCAGCGGAGATATTTGCCGAGCCTATAAAGGCAGCGTCAGGCATAAGGTTTTGTGCCAAAATTGCGTTAAGTGAGTAGGAATTTACAAGTCCGGCGTCTATCTCGTTTCCGTCTATTTTGTTAAACAGCATACGAGTAGATTCTGACGTGGAGAACTCAATAGAAGGATAATGCGCTTTAAAATATGGCACATAATCCTCAAACCTTGAGGAAACCAACACCCTACTGCCATTTTTAAGTGAATAGTTTTTTCTGCCTACAAAAGCAAGAGGTATAGAAATAAGCGTATCCGTAACCATATGAGGATAACTCTTAATATCATATACATAGGAAGTAATGGCAGAAACCTCTCCCTTTTCAAAAAGCTCCAAGGACTGCTCGTAGTTTTCCGTAGGCACAAAGGTTATGGACAAACCGCCCTTATGTGCAAGCAGCCTTATAATATCAGGCACTATGCCGGTAAATTCGTTTATTTCTCTGTCGAAGTATTCAACCCCTAGCATGGAAGGGTCAAGGGCAATCTTTATTTCCTCTTGTTTGGAAAGATAGTCTGACTCCCCCTTTGTGAATGCAGGAGCGCCTACTATGTCCTTGCCAAAGTGCTTCTCATGGAGCTTCGCCGTAAAATAAATATCCTGTCTGCGTATAATGGATACTCCGTGATTTATTTTGTCTATAAGCTCTACATTACCTTCCTTAGCAGTTATGTAGTAAGGAAGTACGTCTAGCCTTGCTATCATTTTCACATCGTTATACTGGGCAGAGCTTTCCAAAATGTATGCGTCAATTTCGCCATTCTGTACAGCGCTGTGCATTTCGTCCACGGTTTTAAAAAATACATACTGGGCGGAAAAGTTATTTTCTTCCTTGTAGCGTTCAAAGGCACTGTTTTCGCTGAAGGCACCTACCTTAATACCTTCAAAGGCATCAAAATCGTCAAAAAGCAGACTTTCATTTGAAAGCGCAGAAAAAAGGGCTACGTATTCATAGCCCATTTCAAATTGGGTGTAATCTAGGTGGGGAGAAAGCCAGTCAGCCTTTGGGATGGGGCATAACAAGTCAATCTCTCCCGAATAAATTCGCTCCAAATTCGTTGCCCAATCACCCGGAACAAATTCGTAAGCTATATTTATATATTTTGCTATTTCGGCAAGGTAGTCGTAGGCGTAGCCGGAGTATACTCCGTTTGTATCGGTTATACCATACCCGTTTATAAAGCCTACTTTAATTTTTTCGGGCGACTCTTTTGCATAGCCCATCAGCAGCATCGGTTGCATAGAAATGTATATAGACAAAATAAATAAAAACACTCGTTTTATCATAATACTTCCCCTATAGAAATTCTGTAATTAATTATGAATCGCTCTAGATTTTTTGATAAGTATAACATAATTCAACCTAAAGTCAATAATCAATGAAAAATGGAAGTTAACCATTACAAATATATTTTTTTAAAACAAAAACCCCAAAAAGGAATGAAAATAATTTTAAAACAATTATCTTCATTCCCTTTCGGGGTTAATTGTTATGCAGAATTTTATTTTACGTCAGAATTTTAAACATATGAACAGAGGAAGCAGAGGGTCTATACCCACGCCCTGTATAAAAGGAAAAAGCGGCAAGCTCACGCTGGGTTAGTAGGGTTACGGATTTTACCCCTGCTTTTGCCAAATATTTTTCAATATCCCCAAGCATTTTTCCTCCAATGCCCCTGCCCTGTAAGGCTGGCGAAACAAATATCTCTTTAATTTCATAGTTTTTTACGGCAAAATAATCGCTTATGGCTCCAAAACATGATCCAAAATCCATGTAATGCTCATAATAAACTAAGGA
>CAYWBF010000293.1:0-3765 GCA_964456085.1 uncultured Eubacteriales bacterium | reverse complement strand
GTACACTTGGCAAGCTTACAGAGGAATATTTACACAGCGACGGCTATGACGATGTAATCGGAACCACCGTTTTACATCAATGGATGGGCGGCTTCCCACAAGATGAAGCGAAGGCGTTCAGCGTAATCTCCTGGGGCAGCGTAGTTGCAGCTTTATCCAAGGCCACAAAGGTTATTGTAAAAACACCTCATGAGGCAATGGGTATTCCTACAAAGGAAGCCAACGCCGCAGGTTTAAAATGTACAAAGCAATTAATTACAATGCTGGCTGACCAACAGCTTATAGCTTCCGGCGGCTTAGCACAGGAAATGGCTATAATTGAAGCCGAAACACGCTGTATCGTAGACAAATGCTTTGAAATAGGCGAAGGCGACATTGCTTTAGGCACAGTAAGAGCCTTTAAATCGGGTATTATTGATATTCCATTTGCTCCAAGCCGTTACAACGCCGGAAAAATGCTTCCTGCTCGTGACAATGATGGTGCAATAAGAATTTATAACGTAGGTAACATACCATTATCAAAAGACCTTGTTGATTTTAACCTAGGCAAAATTACAGAGCGTTCCACAATAGAAAAAAGAAAGCCTTCCTTCCAAATGGTAATAGATGATGTTTATTCCATAAGTAAGGGTGCGCTTGTAGGTAGACCTAGATAAAAAAGCAAGGGGCTTCGCCCCTTGCTTATATCTATATAAATTAAAAAGGAGATATTTCCATGAAAATAAAAAATATAGTATGTTCTCCGGGCATGACAGGTTTTTTCTTTGACGACCAGCGTGCAATAAAAAAAGGGGCAGCCGCAGACGGCGCTGCTTATATAGGGACTACCTACACACCAGGATTTTCGGCAGTTAGGCAAGCAGGTGAATCCATTTCCGTTATGATAGTTTTAGAGGACGGGCAAATAGCATACGGGGATTGTGCCGCAGTGCAGTACAGCGGTGCTGGTGGACGTGACCCACTTTTTCTTGCAAAGGATTTTATTCCTATTATTGAACAGCATGTTAAACCTCTGCTAGTAGGCAAGGAAGCAGACAGCTTTAAGAACTTGTCCAAAATGGTTGAAGAAATAGCTATTGACGGAAAAAAACTACATACAGCAATCCGCTATGGCGTAACACAAGCGATTTTAGATGCAGTAGCAAAGGCAAACAAACTGCTCATGTGTGAAGTAATAGCAAAGGAATACAATACAAAGCTAACTGACAAGCCGCTGCCTATTTTTACTCAATCCGGTGACAACCGCTACGACAACGTAGACAAGATGATAATGAAAAAATCTCAAGTGCTTCCTCACGGCTTAATCAACAATGTAAAAACAAAGCTGGGTGAAAAGGGCGAGCTGCTTTATGATTATGTATGCTGGCTTCGTGACAGAATAACAAAGCTTCGTTTAGAAGAAGGCTACGCTCCTGTGCTTCACCTAGATGTATACGGAACAATCGGACAAATTTTCGGTAACGAAAATTATGAGGCCATGGCAGATTATTTACATACACTTGGGGAAGCGGCAAAACCATTTAAGCTACGCATAGAAGGTCCTATGGACGTAGAGGACAGAGAAAAACAAATGCTTGCTTTAAAGGAAATCACAAGGCTAATCGACGAACGTGGCATTAATGTAGAAATAGTTGCTGACGAATGGTGCAACACCTTAGAGGACATAAAATATTTTGCTGATAACAAGGCAGGTCATATGGTACAAATAAAAACTCCGGACCTAGGCGGTATCAATAATATAGTAGAAGCAGTTTTATATTGTAAAGAAAAAGGCATTGGAGCATATCAAGGCGGCACCTGTAATGAAACAGACCGCTCGGCACAAGTATGCGTTAACCTGGCAATGGCAACTACCCCAGACCAAATATTGGCAAAGCCGGGCATGGGCGTAGATGAAGGATATATGATTGTTTATAACGAGATGCAGCGGATATTAGCTATGTTAAAAGAAAGGGCGGCTATATAATGAATGAAGAATTCAAGGTTTTATCCACCACAGCAATACTAGGCTATGGATTTCCTATATCGTCGTTTCAGGAGGGCATGAAGCGCAAGCCTGACTTAATAGCTGTTGACGCCGGTTCCACTGACCCGGGTCCATATTATTTAGGCGCAGGGGTATCCTTTACAGATTACGGCGCTGTTAAGCGTGACTTGGAAATAATGCTTTGTGCCGCTGTAGAAAGCAACGTTCCTGTAGTTATTGGTACAGCCGGAGGTTGCGGCGGTGCTCCTCACTTAGAATGGAACAAAAAAATAATAGAAGAAATTGCCCGGGAAAACGGCTTGCATTTTAAGCTTGCCACAATTAATGCGGAAATACCTAAGGAATACATAATGTCAGAGCTTAAAAAAGGCAAGGTGCAACCGTTGCACCCTGCTCCTGAGCTAACGGAAGAGGAGTTAGCCCAAACCACAAGAGTAGTAGGACAAATGGGCGTTGAGCCTATAATAAAGGCTTTAGAGGGCGGTGCCTTAGTAGTTTTGGCAGGCAGAGCTTACGACCCATCAGTTTTTGCGGCTCTGGCTGTTAAGGAAGGCTACGACAAAGGCTTGGCTATTCATATGGGCAAAATTTTGGAATGTGCCTCCATCGCCGCAACCCCTGGCAGCGGCTCGGACTGTATGTTCGGATATTTAGGAAAGGACTATTTCCGCCTAGAGCCATTAAACCCAATTCGCAAATGCACAACCTTATCTGTAGCTGCTCATACCTTGTACGAAAAAACAAACCCATATATTTTACCAGGTCCCGGCGGCACTATAGACTTAACTGAAACAGTGTTTACCCAAGAAACAGAAAACACAGTTAGAGTATCCGGAAGTAAGTTTATACCATCGGAGGTATACACAATTAAGCTTGAGGGTGCACGCCTAAAGGGATGCCGCACAGTATCAGTGGCAGGTGCCCGTGACCCTGTAATGATTAGCAAAATCGATGATATTATAGCCGGTGTTCGTGAGCGTGTAGCCGACAACTTTAAAAACTCTACCTTTGACTACTACCTTGACTTTAAGGTGTACGGCAAAAACGGCATAATGGGTGCCTTGGAGCCGGAATCTAAAATTAGCTCCCATGAGCTTGGCATAGTAATTGAAGCTGTAGCCGAAACCCAAGAGCACGCTAACACCATTTGTGCATTTGCACGTTCCACTATGCTTCATTACGGATATGAGGGCAGACGTGCAACAGCCGGAAACCTAGCTTTCCCATATTCCCCAAGTGATTTCAAGGCAGGGGCTGTTTATGTATTCAGCGTATATCACCTAATTGAGGTTGATGACCCTTGCAGCTTGTTTGACATCGAATATATAGAGCTGTAGGGACGAAGGGATTTATAATTTTTGGAGGTGTGATATATGTTTACTACTCTTACCGAAGTGACTGATATTATAAGAAGCAAAAATTCAGGCCCTTACGAGCTGACCTTAGATATTATGTTTAAAGACCAAGCCGTATACGAAAAGGTTTGTGCAAAAAAAATAATTAACGAACAGTTAATTTGCGACCTATATAAAATTACTCCTGACAAAATCATTAACATAATAGATTTCTTACCGGCTAAGGCCATTAAAATCACCATTGAGCGAATAATGTGCTCCGGCGACTTGGGTGAAACAGATGTATACGGAGCGCAGCAGCATGCTCCGCTTTTGGGTGTTACGTTTGATTTAGACTAACACTAGGGTGTCTGGGGGAGTGTAGCTCCCAACACTAGGGGGCTTGGGGGAGTGTAGCTCCCAACACTAGGGGGCTTGGGGGAG
>CAYWBF010000292.1:0-3770 GCA_964456085.1 uncultured Eubacteriales bacterium | reverse complement strand
ATGTACATTATAAATTATAAAAACCGGGCTGTCAGCCCTCTAAAGGGGTTTGGCAGCCCGGTTTTCCTTGAAAGTAAATAGTCGTCATAAACCTAGGTGGCTGGGACGGTGAGCTTGGTGCCTCCTTACGCTACTTGAGCCAACGGTATTCCATGCCGACACCGGAAGGAAAGGCAGTTTTGACGGACATCGGGACAGAAGAGCTTGCACACCTTGAGATGATCGGTACCATCGTTCATCAATTGCTTGACAAAGCTACCCCGGAAATGATGAGAGAACATGGCATGGACCCATATTATATCGACCACGGGTTTGGTATTTTCCCGGCAGGGGCCAGCGGCCATCCTTGGACTGCAGCCTATATTCAATCCAAAGGAGATCCCATCACTGATTTGTATGAGGATATGGCAGCAGAGGGTGCAATTATGTAAGAACAACCAGAAAACGAATCCAAATTCACTAATAATATGGTTACTAATAGATATTTCTGATAAAACTTACCATTACGAAGAACCGTCTAGTGTTATATATAATATGTAAAAATAAACCGGATGGTATTTGAAAAAATGATATAAGTTTACTAAATTGTGATATTAAATAATCATTCTCAATGATATATTTATAAAAACAAATAAAACAAAAGACAATTTCTCTTTTGTTTTGTAAATAAAAGGCCAAAAGGGCATGTTGCACAGTTAGAATATGTATGTGGGGGTTGAAAAATTGGAAAAGTCAAAAAAACATGAAAAAGGCCGGGCCATTCGAAAAAAGAGAAAATTCGGTCGAGATGATTTGGAGTTGTTTCTGATATCCTTGCCGACGGTTGCTTGGTACATATTTTTTGCTTACTTACCGCTTTTGGGTATTATCATTGCGTTCAAAAAATACCGTCTTTTTCAAGGTAAAAGCTTTTTTTACAGCTTGTTTGCATCTGACTGGGTAGGCCTTGATAACTTTAAGTTTCTATTTGCGAGAGACGATTTCCATATTATTATCGCACGTACGATTGGCTACAATATTGTTTTTATCATTACAGGTATCGTAGTACCAGTAACACTTGCCATCATGATGTCGTTGTTGCTGAACAAAAAATTGGCAAAGATTTGCCAAACAGCATCCTTCTTTCCTCATTTCATGTCATGGGTTGTGGGTAGCTATTTTGTGTTTGCGTTTTTAGGTACGCAAAACGGACTTGTTTCAAGAATGCTTTCTAATGCAGGCATAAGCTATAACTTTTACGGCTCGGAGGCGAATTCCTTTTGGCCATATCTCTTGGTGTTTTTGTATCTGTGGAAATGTTTGGGCTATAACATGGTTGTGTACCTTGCGGCGATAACTGGAATTGATTCATCTTATTATGAAGCAGCAGTTATAGACGGCGCTACAAAATGGCAGCAGGTTAAGGGTATTACACTGCCTATGCTGAAGCCGGTTGTTATCATTATGGGGATTATGGCGGTTGGTGGTATCATCAAATCGGACTTTGGATTGTTTTATCAGGCTTCAAAGAATGCAATCGCACTTTACCCTTCTACCATGACTCTGGATGTATTTATTTTTAATGCGCTGATGCAGCTTAATAACATTGGAATGAGTTCTGCGGCGGCTTTCTTTCAATCGATTGTTGGGTTTTTCACTATACTGGCAGCAAACGCGATTGTAAAGAAAATTGAGCCGGAAAACTCTTTCTTCTAAGAGAGGTGAACTGTTAATGAAAAGAGAGAAAGAAACCAAGAGTGATGACCAATTAAGCCGTTTTAATTCAATTTCAAAACCGGTTAACGCTATATTCTCATTGATTTTTATTCTCATTGCGTTAGTTTGCTTTGTGCCGTTTATCTTTGTAATCATCATCTCGTTTACAGACCAAAAGGCCATTCTTCAATATGGTTATTCATTTTTTCCCAAGCAGTTATCATTGGGTGCTTATAATTCGCTGTTTCAAAATTCTACAGCTGTTTTGACTTCGGCTTTTATCTCTATTTCGGTTACGGTTTGCGGTACAACCTTAGGGGTTTTGTTAAATGCTTTAATGGGATATGTTTTATCAAGGCGTTCATTTGTTCTTCGAAATGTGTATACATATATGATTTTTATTCCGATGCTTTTCGGCGGTGGCCTTGTGGCTTCCTATTTGGTTAATACTCGTGTTTTATATCTAAAGGACAATGTTCTTGCGCTAATATTACCTCTTGCTGTAAGCTCTTTTTACATCATCATGTTTAGAACCTTCTTTACCATTTCAGTGCCTGATTCGCTCATAGAATCAGGGAAGGTTGACGGAGCAAGCCAGCTGAAGATATTTTTCTCTATCGTACTGCCTATTTCTTTGCCTGCCATGGCAACAATCGGCTTGTTTCTGTCCTTTGCTTATTGGAACGATTGGCAGAACGCTCTTTTATATGTCAACTCCACAGAGAAGTTATGGCCACTCCAATACATGCTTATCAGAATAGAACGTGATATTATGTTCCTGGCCAACAATCCCCATTTATCAATGATGGCGATGGCGGATATCAGAAGTAATCTGCCGGAGGACGGTATACGTATGGCGTTGGTCGTGCTTACAGTTACACCCATAGCACTTGCTTACCCGTTCTTTCAAAAATACTTTATCTCGGGACTTACGATTGGTGCAGTAAAAGGTTAAAAAGAGAAACGTTTATTAGTCCAAAGGTGGATTGATAATACATATTTATTATTAAGGGAGGAAAAAAGATGTTTAAGAAAATTAAAGCAATGCCTGCTTTATGTGCTTCACTTATGCTTTTGTCCACACTTTCCGCATGTGCCGGCAGCAGCACTCCGAGCAGCGCACCCAGTAACGGTTCCGATGCTTCGAAACCACCAGCACAGACGAATAATGCAAAGCCTGATTCGGTGACAAATATCGTATGGCTTGTCGGTGGCAGAGCACCCAATCAACCCGACGCGGTGATTAAAGCCTTGAATGAAAAATCAGCTAAAGAAATCGGTGTTACCGTTGATTTCAAATTCCAAGGCTCCGACCAAGAAGCAGTAAAGGCCGCCCTTGCAGCTGGTGATACCAATATTGACATTGCCTTCTCCTGTGCATGGTTTGCGGATTATCGCAGTTCGGCCCTTAACAACTACTTTGTTGATATCACAGATTTGTTGCCTGAAAAGACTCCTGAACTCTACAAAAAAATTCCTACAGAGCTTTGGGACGGCATGAAGGTCGGCGGTAGAATCTTTGGTGTTCCCACATGGAAGGATTCTGCAGAGACTCAGTTTTGGATTGGCCGGAAGGAAATGCTTGATGCCGCAGGTGCAACTGACGATTTCAACAAGGCAACAGTAAGACTGGATTCCATGACACCTGTCATCGAAAAGATTAAGGCTTGGCATGATGCCGACCCATCCAAAAATGCCTACACAGAGGGCGCAGACGCTGTCGTTATGCAAGACCAACGTGGTGACTGGTCTATCGGTATCGAGTGGGATAAGTTTATCAATGACCTTGAAATCGGTGTTAAGAACTTTAATGATGCAGCACCAAAGGTTATGTGGATGTACGATGAAGCTGACTATGTAGCAGATCTTAAAACATTGAAGAAATGGGCAGACGCAGGTCTTTCTAACGGCATTGCCGCACAACAGATTGACAGTGCGCCCGGTGGTGCAGTTTCTCGTGGTGTGGGCTGGGATGGAGCTCACTATCCCGTATGGGGCGGCGATGCTTTAGGTTTTGAAACCTTTCTGACCCCTGCCGGTGGTCCTTTCCTTATATCCTCCGCAGCTCTGGGTAG
>CAYWBF010000291.1:0-3819 GCA_964456085.1 uncultured Eubacteriales bacterium | reverse complement strand
ATGCGCTAATGGTGGGGGATGGTGCGTTTTGCGCATTCGTCCTCCCACCATACTTATGTCCCTTTTTTTATTTTGTCCTTGACATGGGGTCCACTTTAGGCGTTGGCACTTTATATCATTTTTTATTATTTCCACTGTCTACTTGACAGGGAGCAGTTCATAGCTGCTGCTAAGGAGACTATTTTTTACTATTGACAATAATTAATGAAATGCTTACAATATATCTATACGATATATTGAACGGAGGACTCGAATGCTTGACTATATTATCATAGGGATGGTAGTTAATGAACCGCTTACAGGATACGATATTAAAAAATATATAGAGGATGGCATAGGTATATTTTACAAAGCAAGCTATGGCAGCCTATATCCGTCTCTTAAAAGGCTTACTGATAAAGGCCTTCTAACAATGACCGAAAATCCCCAAGGGAATAGACAAAAAAAGTTTTATCATGCTACCGAAAAGGGAAAAAATGCTTTTTTAGATTGGCTTTCATCACCAATGAATATTAATGATGGTGCAGACGATCATTTGGTAAAAGTATATTTTTTCGATAAACTTCCCATTGATATTAGAGACAGAAAACTAAAGGAATATGAAATACGCAATATTAATTATTTGCAAAAGCTACAAGCACTTGAAAAGCATTTTAATAAAATGGAAAACAAAGAGTGCTTTTATTTTAAGCTATCTACTTTATATTACGGAATATGTATTGTGCAGGAAAATATAAGATGGTGCAAGCATTTGCAGTCAAAAAAACCACTATCGAAATTATTGGAGGGGAATAAATGAAACAGGAAATTATTCGTATTGATTTAGGTGGGATCAATAGTTATTTGTTAAAATTTGACTGTGGATTCATTTTAATTGATACCGGTGGGCATTTAGTTATGGATAAGGAATTTACAAACCGCAGTGAATTATTGGAACAAAGCCTTGAAAAACATAGCTGTAATTATGAAAATTTGAAACTCATTTTATTAACACATGGAGATAACGACCATGTTTGTAATGCTGCTTACCTACGGAATAAATATAAAACAAAAATTGCCCTTCACAAAGACGATTGGTATTTAGTCCAAAACCCTAACATAAATGACTTTATGAAATCATTTAATTTTCGGTCACTTTTATTTAAGTTAGTCTTTAAAATAATGAAAAATGTAATTCATAAAGTAACTGTAAAGACTATTGAAGATTTTCAATTATTCACTCCTGACATTTCGGTGGATGAAAGCTTTAAGCTTCGTGATTTTGGTTTTGATGGCGATGTCATTCATATTCCCGGTCATACTCCCGGTTCAATTTGTATTTTGACAAATAGCGGAGATTTAATAGTCGGTGATACTTTGACAAATATGAAAAAGCCAGAGGTTGCGCCAAATGCTCTTGATTTTAATCGGCTCTATGAGAGTGTTAATAAGCTGAAAGCTTACAAAATCAATATGGTGTATCCTGGACATGGTGAACCGTTTGCGTTTAAAGATTTATGCACAAAATGAGGAGCTTAGACAGATTAGGATAAGCATAGTAAGGTAAGTAAGGTGACTTAGACTATTGCAAGCCAGCCATATGAAAATCTGATAAAACTTGTGCAGATATTGTAAGGCTCAATTCATTTCAAAATGCTATTCTTAAATTGATGGGAGGTGAAATACATGGACTGGCGTAATAAAATAAACTCGAATGAAGATAACAGTAATTTCCAATCTAATTTTGATTGGATAAGAAAAATGAATAATGCAATAGCATATATTGAAAACAACCTTGACGGCGAAATTGATTATAATGAGGCTGCCAAAATAGCATATTGCTCTGTTTATCATTTTCAAAGGTTCTTCTCATTTATTACTGAAATAACATTGTCCGAATACATACGGCGCCGACGTTTGACAATGGCTGCCTTGGAAATACAAAAAGCGAATGTTAAAGTGATTGATGTTGCACTTAAATATGGATATGGGTCACCAGAGGCTTTTGCTCGTGCGTTCAAGAGCCTTCACGGTATCGCTCCTACAGCAGCAAAGGATAAGGGAAGCGTTCTTAAAGCCTACCCATGTATAACCTTTCACATTTCAATTAAAGGAGATGTAGAAATGAATTACAGAATTGAGCAAAAGGAAGCATTTGAAATGTTTGGTGTTACTACTGATATTAGTACCATGGACAATAAAAACTTTGAATCTATTCCAAAGTTTTGGGAAACATGTCGGTCAAACGGAACAATTGCAAAAATTCGTAAAGCTTGTAGCCTTGATGGAAATACGCCTTTACATGCAGCAATGTATAACTGCACTGATATTTCACACGCTTACATGATTGGCCATTTTGTACCTATATCTGGTGCTCCACAAGGGTTTGAAATGCTCAATGTTCCGGCTTCCATGTGGGCAATTTTCCCCACTGCAGAATTGAGTATGGCAGAATCAGCACAGCAAGCTGCCTTTATGTGGAAACGTATTTTTACTGAATGGTTTGTCACGTTAGGTTATGAGCTGGCTAGTGCACCAGAATTAGAGCTGCACTACAAAAAAGGTGAAGATAAATATGTCACTGAAATATGGGTACCAATTGTAGCAAAGTAAATGTAGGACAGTTTTATTGTATTCTTATAAATAAGAAAATGATTATCTGAGATGCTCAATGGATTGGCAAAAATACAGGTTATTTATATTAGGTGGGGTACTGTTAATGAATAAATTTAATCTTTGTGTTATATGGCTTAAAACCATAAGCGTACTTTTCTCTATATTAGGTATAGTGATTGCTTTGTTTAATCAATCATATATCTTCCAAGTATTATTCAGCAATCAAATTAATCCAATTTTTTGGGGAATTGTTGCTCTACCAGCAGACGCCTTACTTTTTCAGCAATGGATTTATGGGTTGCTGGGAGCAACATGCTTAATGGTTGGCGTTATGATATTTTTTATCGTTCATAATGCTTTTGCTAAAAAAGAAAAATGGGCATGGAATTGTTTGCTTTTTGCTTTATTAGCGTGGTTTTTAATAGATGAGCCTGTATCTCTATATTTTCGTGTTTATTTTAATGCTATATTTAATCTTCTTCTTTTAATAGCTGTTTTAATTCCTATTTGTGTAACTTACAGAGATTTCAGAAACAAATAATTCTCATTGCAGTAAGTATGATTTGCGAGCATAATAATTGTATTGAATAAATAAAGTAGCACCCGAGAAAACAAAGATAATACATAAAAATAGCCGCTTTGTAGTATGGCGGCTATTTTTGTTCTGATGAATTGGTTTGATTATTAGACTTAATAATTTCGGTTTCTATAATAACCGGGTTGCGATAACGACGACGTGACGCCATATGTTTGTTGGAATTTATTGCGCTTTGTGGGCATAGGTTCGCACAAGCGAAACACATCTCACATTTCTTTGAAAATACAGGCTTGCCTTTTATTTCAATATTCTCAACGGGACAAACCTTAGAACACAATCCACAACCCGTACAACAATCAGACACGGAAAATTTGTTGTCTTGAAAATATTTTGTAGCGTTACCTATACGCTTACTTACTCTAATCTTCTTTGTGTTTTTGAAACTAATATCCTCAATAATCGCAGCAAGAGGTTTTTCACACTTTCTTAAAGCCTTTTCTTGTTCTCTTGGCGCATTAAAAAGAAAAATAAAATTATTCGGTGTTTTCAAATACGCCCCATAATTCAACGCAACAATACTATTCAATTCTGGCAAAGCTCCGCCTTTGATAAACGCATACAATGCAACCGCAAAAATATATTTTGCGTTAAACTTGTTTTCTATTGCAAATTTTCGCACTATCTTG
>CAYWBF010000290.1:0-3829 GCA_964456085.1 uncultured Eubacteriales bacterium | reverse complement strand
AGAAAATGCTTTGGAAAGGAAAGCGATTTAATAGTTAAGGAAAATTATTTCTTAATGTACTACGCCAAAGCCAACGTAGCATTTGAGCTTCACCTTGACGACCTTGAGGATACGGCGTTTGTGGATAAAATAAAGTTTTTTGGAGAGCAGAAGGTTAACGGCATTAATAAAAGCACCTCCATTCAAAAGGTGAAGGATATGCTTGCAGGCAGCGCATTTACAGAATACGACTTTGTATTTTGGGATGATGAGGCTATCTATTTCAACATGGCTGGTGTAGATTCATTGGAAGAAAGCAGCGGATATAGTATTAAATTTATTTTAGACGAAATTTATATGCGATTCTTTTCCACTGATAAGGACAGAAGGATTTCTTATTTTGAAATTGGAGGAATTTAATGCCTAAAGTCTTTTATATATTTATTTTTTTTATATTTTCTATTACTGCTCTGCCATTACATGCTTATGGCGGCAGTAGAGCCTTAAACCTTGACAGTGTTTGCAATATGTCCATACAAGCAGATTTTGATACTAAGGCAAACGATATTGAGCAGGCAAAAAAAAGAATAGAGCTAAAGCAAGCGCTGGACGGCATAAGAGATATACGAAAAAAAGAAAGCACAGTTAGTTTTTCTCTACTATTTAATATAAAGTTTCCGGAGTCTCACGGAATGCCAAAGGAGATTGAGCTTCTTACAAAAATACCGAAAATTGATAATGAGCTTACAGTATTAAGACGGGAAGCACTGTATTTAAAGCTAAAGGCGCAAACAAAAGCAGAGCAAGCATATTATGATGTGCTGCTTTCTAATTACAATTTGGATTTTGTAAAAAAACATATAGAGGAGAGCAAAAGCGCTGCTAATAAGGTTCAGCAGCAGTTTGTTTTAGGCAAGGCAAAGAAAGCAGACGTGGATTTTACAAAAAAGCTTGTTACTGATTATGAAAGACAGCTAGAAAAAGCTGTTTTAAACGAGGAGACAGTAAAGCGTAAGCTTAGCGCACTGGTTGGTACAAATGTATTGTTCGGATACACCTTTAAGGAGGAGCTTGCTTTTACAAATTTAAAACGGGAAGAGCTTAATGAAATAATTGAGTTTGTCAAAAACAATGACTTTGAATTATTTAAGGCCGCCCAAAAAAGAGCGTTAGCAGAAAAGGTATGCGACATTATTATGGGCGTATATAAGAGCGCTTACGGTTCAAAGGTAAACGAAATGGAGGGTTATATTAAGGCAAGAGAGGGAAAGCAAATAAACTATAACGACTTTTTGAATCAATATGAAAAGACGCTATATCAACTTGACGAGCCTTGGTATGGTGCCTATGTTATTAATTTATTGTTTTTTAAAATAAGAATACCTAAGGAATGGTTTAAGCTTCAATATTCTGGCACAAGGTACATGGAGGACGAAAAGTACCCAATATTTGTAGCGTTAGTTGAGAGAGATAAGGCAAGAAAAGAAGAAGAGAACGCCATAGCAGAAGCAGAAGAAAAAATTCGCAATGAGTTCAGCTCCTTAAAAAATATAGAATCTAGTATTACAGATGCCGAGGAAAACTACACCGCCGCTTCAACAGGATATAACAAAATGCTTTGGGATAATACACTAGGGCTTGTAAAGTTTACTGATTTGGAGTCGGCCAAAAACAACCTATATCAACTTCAAAAGTCCATATACGAATTAAAACTAGAATACACAAAGCAGCTAAGCGCCTTTAACTTATCAACAAGCGGATATGTTAACAAAAAGCTAAATCGCTATAAGCCGCCGGAGGACAGCCGTTTTGCCTCCGGCAACACTTATGGGGAGGAGGGGACATGGCATATTAAAAATAACATTACTGATTACAACTTTATCTTTGGTGTAAGCCTGCCGGATAAATATAAAGCGGACAGCTATCAGCTTTTTTATAACGGCAACCCCTTGGGTGAAAGAATCGCTATAGATAAAGAGCTTATACACTTGGCTATTGCATATGAGGATAAAGCTGTGCTGGAGGCAAGGTTTTATTTTAAAGGGGAGCATATGTACACCTCAATAATTGAGGGAGGGACTTTTGAAGGGCCTCTTAATTTAATTGATGCAAACAAACAGGATGTGGATAAGGCTGGCACGTGGGAACTAATTAAGGCTGACGACCTTAGAGAGATGCTGAAAATTACATTAACAAAGGAAATTGACTTTGACAGCTATCATCTTAAATCGAAAAATAGCTTAATTGGTATTTTTGATAAAAATAAATCATTTACTTCATTAAGCTTGTATTTCTATCCAACTTCTGACTTGGAGCTTTATTTAATGAAGGGCGACAAGCAGGTAGGGAAGCTTATGCTTCTGGAAAATGCTAAGAAGGAAAGGCTTCTGGTACATACTTTAGCAAAATAAAATCAGTAAAGAGGTGAAAATCATGTATGAGTATGATACTGAACAAGAACATAAAAAAACCAGTGAGAGCAGTAAAAAAAAGAAAAAGCCAAACACTACAGGCATACCGGACAGATTGAAAAATCGCTTTGAAAGCGTATCAGGGTTTTCCTTTGATGATGTGAAGGTACATTATAATTCTGATAAGCCAGCCCAGCTTAATGCTCATGCGTTTACCCAAGGCAATAAGGTTTTTATTGGCAAAGGGCAGGAAAAGCATCTGGGACACGAGCTGGGGCATGTTATTCAGCAAAAGCTGGGGATTGTTAAGCCAACAATCACTGTAAACGGCAGTCCGGTTAACAATGACCCTAAGCTGGAGCAAGAATCTGATAGGTTAAGCGGCATGGCTATTCAAATGAAACAGGATGTTATTCAAAGAGCTTCTAAGAATATTTTTTGTGATATAACTGTTACATATTCGGTGCCTAGCACTACAAAAGGCCAACCTCCTACTATCCAAACAGAATCATTTAGCGATGTTCTTATTTTTTCTTATAAAAGTCACCCCAAGGGGTATGTAGATTACGATGCTCACGCAGCACATGCTCTTTTAAAGCAGGGCTACATTCCGCGCACTGCAACAATAACTAGTTTAGAAAGAACAAACCAATACAGCAAGGATGCATAGGAGTTGATTCAAATGAAAATAAAGACGGTTTTTGTTGCTTTAGGACTTTCTTTATTAATATGGACTAATGTGTATGGAGAGGAGCGGATTTCTGCCGCAGACTTCCCAAACAGAACGGTAATAATAGGTACTCATGCAATATCTATAGATGCAATCACTCAAGAGCTTTTGGAGATAGCAAAAAAATCTGTGTCAAAGCCTTTAAAAAATGAGGAAGGAGAATTTCTAAAGGAGCAAAACAAGATATATTACAAGTCTGATATAAATAAAGGAATATGGTACGATATAACTAGCAGCAAGGATATAAGGCAAATATCTGTAACTAATGATAACGTTGTAAAAAATTCTGAAATTGATGCATTGCCACTTACTCACTACACCAACAGAACAGGAGTAACTATTGAATTTAAGACAGGGGTTAAGGCAAAACTGACCGATATTAGGGATTTGACCAATCCTGCCAAAATGCCGGAGCTTACTGGACTTCTGGAGGAAAGAAACAACACAAAGGGGTTTTATGACAACGAAAAGGATGATACAAAAAAGAAATGGTTTAAGGAGAAGCTTGACAGCTTAAACAGGGTTTTTCAAGAAATAAAAACAGATGAGGTTGATGGAATTAATGAAATCAAAGTAATTAATAATCAGCTAGAAAACATAGACAGTTTTATTGAGCTATTGAAAGTCCAGAATGCACCGCTAGAAAAAATAAATTTTGCTGCCTCAATGAAAAACGTGCTTAGTGACAAAAAGGATATAGCTTGCTATA
>CAYWBF010000289.1:0-3870 GCA_964456085.1 uncultured Eubacteriales bacterium | reverse complement strand
TTTCTTCATGTTTTTATTATACCATATTTTTCTTGATGAAACTAAATTTCCGTGGAGGGCAGACCTTTTAGTTGCAATTTTTAGTTTTATGTTTTAATATTTTTCTATGAACTTTCCATGGTGGATTTTGTTTACAGAAAAATCTTTACACTCCCATATACCATATACGACATTGAGTACATTAAAACGGCACAAATGCCGATTATCGTTACAACATCAAGTATTGCACCCCAAAAGGCAAACATTACTGACTGTATTCCCGAACTGTCCGACATATTAATAGTACACGGCATTATCAAGATACCCAAATTACATAGCAATTTTTCCCAACCAATAATTTACTTGAATTATATATGCCATAAGCTGTGGAGAAGCCATTAACTGCCCAAACCACGGCTTGCCGTATTCTGTGGGTGCTTTGATAAAAGAAAGCACCTTTTTTTTGTCTAAATAGGGAAAAATCGGCGAATTGGGATTTTCGATAATATGGCTCAGATTACTACATAAGAGCTTCTCATAATTTGGATTATAGGTTTTAGGATAAGGACTTTTCTTACGAAATAAAATTTCATCAGGCAATAGACCTCTACAAGCTTCTCGCAACAGTGATTTTTCTACACCGTCTTTATATTTCATTTCCCAAGGTACATTAAATAGATATTCAACTATTCTGTGGTCCGCAAACGGCACTCGTGCTTCAAGTCCCGAATACATACTGGCTCTGTCCATTCGGTCAAGCAAAGTCTGCATAAACCATTTGATGTTGAGATATGAAATTTCTCGGTGTTTTTTGGCAGACTCGGTTTCACCTTCAATATAGGGTACTATTTTCAATGAATCATTGTATTTTTCTTTAACATATTCATTGACATTAAGCTCTGCAATAAAATCATCTGACAAAAGCATTGTTCTTGCACCCATATCATATGACCACGGAAATCCGTCAACACTCATAAGCTCTTTTTTGTAAAACCACGGATAACCGCCAAAAATCTCGTCTGCACATTCTCCTGTTAGAGCAACCTTATTGTGTTCTTTGACCAATGAACAGAAATAGATGAGGGAGGCATCTACATCAGCCATTCCCGGTATGTCTTTTGCATCAACCACAGTATTAAGCATATCCACCAAGCGATTTTCTTCACATTCAAGATAAGTATGGTTGACATCGCAAATGTCAAGCATTTTTTCTACATAAAGTTTATCACGTTCAGGTTGAAAGCTGTTTGACTTAAAATGAATGTCATTGCCCGTGAAGTCAAAGGAAAATGTATTCAACTTTGCTCCTGACTTTAATAGATAATCAGAAGCAACAGCCGTTACAACACTTGAATCAAGACCACCCGACAAGAACGAGCAAACAGGCACATCTGATACCATTTGCCGTTTAATAGCATCTTGTATTAAATACGAAACCTTTTCAACTGTCTGCTCATAGCTGTCTGTGTGTTTGGTAGCTAAGATTTCCCAATAACACGAATCCCAAAAGCCATCTTGTGAGAAGACGGCATAATTACCCGGTTTTAACTCGTAAATATCCTTAAATACGCCTTGCCCTGATGTTCTCGCAGGTCCTATACCGAAAACCTCTCTAAAGCTGTTCATATCAATAATTGGTTTTATCTCGGGGTGACAAAACAAAGCCTTGATTTCAGAGCCGAAAACGAGAGTGTTATTCTTTATAGTATAGAATAAAGGCTTAACACCTAAACGGTCGCGGTACAATAGCAGCTTATTTCTTTTGCTGTCCCATATGGCAAAGGCAAAAATGCCGTTTAATTTGCTTACAAAATCTATTCCGTAATGGATATAAGCATACAGTATTACTTCCGTGTCGGTGGTTGTGTTAAAAGCAAAACCATTTTTTTGAAGCTCAGGCTTTATTTCATCAATATTATATATCTCGCCATTATATACAATGGCATATTCAGAATCCCCGGCATATCTGACCATTGGTTGAGTGCCGCCACATAAATCTCTTATAGACAGACGAGTATGGCTAAAACCTATATTTTGCCTTAAATATTCGCCAAAGCTATCACTTCCCCTATGAGCTATCCGCTCACGCATATCAACTAAAACATTATTCCAATAACCTCTTGTATTGCTATAATCCGTGTTGTAATTACAAAATCCTGCTATTCCACACATACTCGCACCCCATTTACTCTTTATAAAACAAAAAAGCGCCACTAAATATCATGGATTGCTCCATAATATTTAGCGAACGCCTTTGTTCACATATTTTAGTATATGCAAATGGGTAGTTAATGATTACAAAGATTATATATTCCTAAATCTTTCCATTGCACGGACTACATTATCTCTGTTGCCAAATGCCGTTAATCTGAAAAAGCCTTCTCCGTTTGCGCCAAATCCTACACCCGGTGTGCCGACTATGTTAAACTTTGCCAAAAGCTGGTCAAAAAAGTCCCAAGATGATAAGCCATTCGGACATTTAAGCCAAATATACGGAGAATTCTGTCCTCCTGTAAACCATATGCCGAGGGAGGATAGAGTATCGGCAATTATTTTGGCATTTCCCAAATAGTAATCAATATTTTCTTTAATCTGTGAAAGTCCAACATCTGTGAATACAGCTTCAGCACCACGTTGGATAATGTAGGGGACACCATTAAATTTTGTTGTCTGCCGTCTTAACCATAGCTTATTAAGTGAAGTATTATTTCGGATAAGCTCACTTGGAACAACCGTATATCCGCATCGTGTGCCTGTAAATCCTGCAGTTTTAGATAGTGAGCAAAATTCAATAGCACACTGTTTTGCACCGTCAATTTGATAAATGCTTGTAGGTAGTCCCTTATGGGTAACAAAAATTTCATACGCACTGTCAAAAAGAATGACAGCATCATTTTCCAAAGCATAGTCCACCCATATTTTTAGCTGTTCTTTTGTGTAAACTGCTCCTGTCGGATTATTTGGTGAACACAAATAAACAATATCGGCTTTTATAGTTTTATCCGGCAAAGGCAAAAACGAGTTTTCGGGACTGCCGTTTACATATACGATTTTTCGTCCTGCCATTATATTGGTGTCCACATAAACAGGGTACACAGGGTCGGGGATAAGAACGGTATTATCCACATCAAAAATATCAAGAATGTTTCCGAGGTCGCTTTTTGCACCGTCACTGATAAAAACTTCATTATCGCAGAGCGAAACTCCTTTTTTAGCATAGTAACCGCATATTGCCCGACGCAGAAAAGAGTAACCTTGTTCTTCGCCATAACCACGAAAGGTTTCGCTGCTTCCCATTTCCGAAACAGCGTTTTGCATTGCTGCTATAACAGCAGGAACGAGAGGTAAAGTCACATCACCTATCCCTAGACGAATTACATCTTTTTCGTGGTTTTCAGCTTTATACTCAGTTACCTTTTTTGCTATCGTTGAAAAAAGATAACTGTCTTTCAAATTTAGGTAATTCTTATTTATATTCATTATTAACCTCCAAATGTATAAGGCAAATTATGCTTATGCATACTTGCCTTATGATATTTTTCAATGATTATTTTGCCATTTTCGGATAGAGTACCATCAAGAAAAACTTATCAATGCTATCAAGCTCTCTCATATTTCCACCGCTCCGTCAAAGACCTTTTTACATTCGCCTGTCATAAAGACAGTTTCATCTGTGTAACGAATAATTAACTCACCGCCAAGCAGTGAAACCTTTATATCGGTGTCTCTATCACAATAACCATTAAGCACTGCCGCAACTGCAGAAGCACAAGCCCCTGTACCGCAAGCAAGGGTTTCACCGCTACCACGTTCCCAAACACGCATTTTTAGGCTGTTTTTGCCAACAACTTTGACAAATTCCGTGTTTACTCTTTCGGGGAATAAGGCATC
>CAYWBF010000288.1:0-3870 GCA_964456085.1 uncultured Eubacteriales bacterium | reverse complement strand
TGCAATCAATGACAAAGAAGGCGCAAGTAATGTTAATGAACAGCTTGCTTCAATTTTCGCCGCAAAGGTTGAAAGAATCCGTAAAAATATGATTATCCTGGCAATTATGGGCGGTCTTGTTGCTGCAGCAACCAGTCTTTCTATTTTAGCCGGTGACCCCATTAGCTTAAACCTTCTTAAGGAAGGCAAAAATATTGAAGCCGGTATGACTGCATTAGCCAGAGGCGTTGGATTTATTCCGCTGATTGCCACTACAGCTATTTCAACAGGCGTTTATGCGCCAGCAGGTATGACCTTTGTATTTGCTGCCGGGCTTTTTATCCAAAATCCTTTTATTGCTTTTGTTGTTGGCGCTGTAATTATTGTTGCAGAAATTCTTTGTCTTAATTTGTTAGCCAAGATGCTTGACAAATTCCCAGGTGTAAGAAAATGCGGCGATAATATAAGAACTGCTATGAGCCGCGTGCTTGAAATCGCTTTAATTGTGGGTGGTATGATGGCTGCTCAGGCTATGGCTCCTGGATTTGGGTTGTTTGTTGTTATTGGTATTTATACTCTTAATAAATGTGCTAAGAAGCCTATTGTGGAAATGGCTGTTGGCCCTATTGGTGCTATTATTGTAGGTATTTTAATTAATGTATTAGCTGTTATAGGATTATTTCAAATTCCTGTGAAATAAGTTACCATCTTCTTAGGGGAGCTAAGACCTTGGGGGAGCTGCACTCCCCCAAACCCCCTAGCGTACTCCCCTAGCGTAAAAGGAGCTGAATCTGTTGGTATATTCTCATGAGCATATTACAGTAGACCTTTCGGGGCCTAAATGCGATGTTGATTGTAATTTGAATGATATGGACGGAACCGTTGAAGAGTTAAGACAACTAAAAATGCTGGGTGTAACACATATTATTGATGTAACAAACCGCGGCATGGGGCGTAATGTAGATTACTGCAGGCAAGTTTCAGAAAAGACAGGCATAGAAATTTTATTGTCTACCGGATATTACAAGGAGCCGTTTTTACCACAAGAGGTATACGAAAAGAGCGAGCATGAGCTTTGTGAAATAATGGTAACTGAAATTACAGAAGGTATTGACGGCACAGCTACTAAGGCACGGGTAATCGGTGAGATTGGTACAAGCAAAAATTCTATAGAGCCAATGGAGCGCAAGGTTTTAACCGCAGGTGCTATGGCACATAAACTAACCGGCTTGCCGATAGTGACTCACACTACCCTAGGGCTATTAGGCATGGAGCAAATAGAGCTTTTTCGTTCCCTAGGGGTTGATACAACAAACATAGTTATTAGCCATGTGGATTTAAGCGGAGACATTGAGTATATGGTTAGGTTGCTTGACACTGGTGTTAATGTTGCGTTTGATACCGTTGGAAAAAACAACTACCAGCCTGATGAGAACCGCTTGGAATGGCTTACTAAGCTTTGCGAAAAGGGTTACTCAAAGCAAATATTGCTTTCTATGGATATTACAAGAAAATCCCATTTGAAAAAAAATGGTGGGTTAGGCTATGCCTATCTGCTGGAAAGCTTTGTCCCCCAAATTTCCAATCAAGGCTATAAGAATGATATGCTCATTCATAACCCTAAACGTATTTTTAGCTTATAGGAGGTATCCAGTTGAAAACATATCCATTAAACTCCATATCCTTAGAAGAAGCAAAGCAGCTGCAATTTCACATTGTGGATACTATTACTAAGCATTTTGATGGCTTTGAAGTTCTTTCCACCGGTGATGTAGGTGTAGTTTTGGGGCAGAACAAGCCAAACTACACCCGTAAGGTTGAAGCCGTATTTGCAGAAATATTTGGTGCGGAAGCGGCAGTATTGGTTCGTGGCTCGGGCAGCGGCGCTATACGCCTTGGACTGCAAAGCTTTATGAAAAGCGGCGGACAGATACTTGTGCATAAGGCACCTGTCTACCCAACCACTCAAAATATCTTTGAGCTTATGGGCCTAAGTACGGTAGAAGCTGATTTTAATAATATAGATGAAATAATAAGAGTTATAAATGACAATCCTAGCTTAAACGGAGTAATTGTACAGCAAACCAGGCAAAAACCCGACGATAGCTATGATTTTGCTGAGGTTATACAAGGAATTAAAGCTGCAAGATCCGACTTGCCTATTCTGACTGATGACAACTATGCCGTTTTTAAGACAAGGCATATCGGCTGTCAATGCGGTGCTGATTTGGCAACCTTCTCTGCCTTCAAAACCCTAGGCCCGGAGGGGGTAGGTGTGATTATTGGCAGAAGGGAATTAATTGATAGGATAAATGCGCTTAACTATTCCGGGGGAAGTCAGGTTCAAGGTCATGAAGCTATGGACACTATGCGTTCCATTATTTATGCGCCTGTTGCCTTGGCCATTCAGTCAGAGGTGGGGGAGGAGCTTGTTCTAAGGCTTAATGCCGGCGAACTTCCTCGAGTTAAGGGCGCTTTTTTGGCAAACGCTCAGTCAAAGGTGCTCTTGGTGGAATTTGACAGCGAAATAGCCGATGCTGTTCTTGAGCAGACGGCAAAGCTAGGTGCAGCAGCATATCCTGTTGGCTCGGAGTCAAGGTATGAGTTTGTGCCTATGATGTACAGAATTTCCGGAACCTTCCGTGCCGCCGACCCCACGCTGGAAAAGCGTATGATACGTATAAATCCCATGCGAAGCGGAGCAGATACAGTTATTAGGATTTTAAGCACCGCTATTTCCAGACTCTAGCATTTTTCAAAAGGCTCTATGAAGCTCGAAAGGAGAACGTAATGTTTTTACGAAAGACTATTGAACGTAACAGCCAGCTTGTGGACGCTACATTAAGGTTGTTTGATGAGGGTAAGCTTTTACCTGATACCTATGTTTTGGACGTGGACAATTTGCTGGGCAATGCCAGTCGTATGCTTTCATTAGCCAACAAGCATGAGATAGAATTATTTTTTATGACTAAGCAGTTTGGAAGAAATCCATGGCTTTCACAAAAAATTGCGGCTTTGGGTTTTTCCGGAGCTGTGGCTGTTGATTTTCGAGAGGCACTTTCTTTGGCAAGGTACAACATTCCGCTGGGAAATATAGGGCATTTGGTACAGATGCCCTTTCATAGTATAAAGACGCTAATACAGGCAGCTCCCAAATATATAACAGTTTACTCTATAGAGAAAGTCAAGGAGATAAATGATGTATGCAAATCCCTTGGTGTACAGCAGAAAATTATGCTCCGTGTACTGGATAAAGGTGACCAGCTATATCCGGGGCAGTATGGAGGGTTTTATCTGGAGGAGCTTACGGCTGTAGCCAAAGAGCTTACTAAGCTGCAAAATCTTACAATGGGTGGACTTACGTCTTTTCCGTGCTTCTTATATAATGAAGAAAAACATGAAACCCTTAGTACCCCAAACCTTCAAACAGTTTGCAAAGCACGGGATATGCTGGAAGCATTAGGCGTTACCGATATAAAGCTTAATCTTCCATCTGCTACCTCTTGTGAAACTATTCCGAAAATTGCAGAGTGTGGTGGGCATATTGGAGAGCCTGGGCATTCCCTTATGGGTACGACGCCTTACAATGTAGATAATAACGGCGACGAGGTGCCGTCAATTGTATATTTGACAGAAATATCTCACAATTTAGGCTATAATACCTACTGCTACGGCGGAGGTCATTACCGCCGCTCTAATGTTCAAAGCGCATTGGTGGGCAGAAGGTTAGAAAATTTAGAAGAATACAAGGTTGTTAAGCCACATAGCGACAGCATTGACTACTACCTTGAGCTTGAAGGTAAGGCCGCTGTATCCACACCTGTTATAATGGCATTTCGTACACAGGTTTTTGTAACACGCAGCCAGCTTGCTTTGGTAGAAGGTATTTCA
>CAYWBF010000287.1:0-3921 GCA_964456085.1 uncultured Eubacteriales bacterium | reverse complement strand
GGTTTTCCTGTAAACCGCAGGCTGAACATATTTAAAGCCGTCGGTTGCGTAGCTTAAGGACTCTGAGTGCCCTATAAATAAGTACCCACCATGGTCTAAAAGCTCCAAAAACTTAGCAATCAACTTATTTTTTGTATCATTATCAAAATATATCATTACGTTTCTGCAAAAAATAACCTGCAAATTCTTTTTAAATGGGAAATGCTCGTTAACCAAGTTGAATTTCCTAAATAATATTTCCTGCTTTAATTTATCAACAACGATTTTATTATTTGCATCATAATCAGCGAAATATTCCTTTTGCCATTTTTCCGGCAAGGTTTTGACCGCATCCTTTGCATACACCCCTGCTATAGCCTTTTCCAATACCTTTGTAGATATATCTGTAGCAAGGATTTTCGTGTCCCATTTTGCCTTACCTTTAAAATGGTCCTGAATAATCATTTGAAGTGTATACGGCTCCTCACCAGAGGAGGACGCCGCACACCAAAGCCTAATATCCTTGGTTTGAGAATATTTTTCTTCTATATACGGCATAACTATATCTCGTAAATAGTCAAAATGGTCTGTCTCCCGCATAAAGAAGGTATGATTTGTGGTGATTTTATTAACAAAGTTAATAACCTCATCGCCTGTCTTATCATTTGTAAGAATAGAATAATAATCAGAAAAACTGTCCAGGTTTTTTTCGATAAGGGTAGAACGAAGTCTGGAAAAGACAAGGGTTTTCTTTTCATTGCCGAGATTTATACCAAAATGCTGCTTTATATAGTCGCGAAGCTTATTAAACTCCACATCAGTAAAATCCTTCATAAAGCACCTCAATGCTGAGAATGAGTATTGTTAACCATTCAAATTTATTTATAAGTAAATATTAATGAAATTATTTTCCTTTGTCAATAAAAATTAAGAATAAGAAAAAAAAATGCTTAAGTTTAACAAAATTTTGCGGTTAAAAAAAGAAATACGGCAAAGCAATGGCTCTACCGTATTCCTTTTTAATGAATTTTATGGTTAAAAAGCTAAAATCAGTTATTTCAAAAAATCATCACGCTTAGGCGTAAAAACATCTAATAGTCGTCCCTTTTCTGACATCAATTTTGTGCTATGCATAACGTTCCCCGGCATAAAGAGTGTATCTCCCGGGCTTACTGTTTTAACCTCATCACCAACGTTAAACTCGAAGCTTCCTTCTAATACATAGGTTACTTGGTCATGAGGATGCGAATGGGCGTACCCTTCTCCTCCGTTTTCAAAAAAAAACTTCCACAGCCATGATCGAATCTCCGTAGGCTCTGATTTTTCTTGATACCTTATTTTCTTCCAGCACCTCTGTCTGTAAATCCTTATCGAAAAAATAAAACATATGCCCCTCCAAAATAAATATCATTTTTTCCTGTAGCTCCACTCTTTATTAAAAATAATCCTTGTACTTCCCTTTTGTCAAGGACTGACTTAAAATCTTTTGCCGGTTTGCACTTTTTGTCAAAAAGTTTGTTATTGTTTTTGTTCTACTTTCCAGTTTATTACAATTTTTTTCGGACAAGTGTTTTATACTCATATTTACAAAAGGAGGTATTTTATGGATAAGGTATTAACTAAGAAAAAAACAAAGCCGGAGGTATTGTTTCAGGGTAGGGATTTTGCAGCCTTTTTTATAGGGATGCTTGGATTTTTTTTAGGCAGAATCGCTTTATTTGATTTTTTAAGCCCCTTTGCCATTTCATATTTAGTTTCGTTTTTTTGCATAGACTATAAGCTTTATATAGCGGCGATATTTATTGCCCTGGGGCTCTTTACGAAGCTATCCGGTATTTATCTTGCAAAATATTTAATATGTATAGGCATCATTACCCTAATGCATTTCGCTCTGGCAAAAAAAATTCGCACTCCAAGGCTTTTGTTCCAAGCAACTGTGGGAGGATTTTTTATTTTTGTTTCAGGAATAATAACCTCTCTTGTGGAGTCTGTATCCGTATTTCTTATTTTAATTTCCTTTTTGGAGCTGCTGCTTACTATTGGGTTTACCTTTGTGCTAAACAGAGGGCTAACCATTATTGATTCAAAGCGCAAGCGAAAGGTATTAAATAATGAAGAAATTATCTCTATAGCTATATTGTTCGGGGGCATTGTAGCAGGGGCAGCGGATATTTACATAGGAAACGTTTCTCTAAAATTCTTTTTCTTGTTCCTCGTTATTTTTATTTTGGCATTTAAAGGCGGAAGCGCACTCTCCTCAATGGGGACTATGCTTTTGCTCACCGTGCTCTATCTTACTAAGGTAGCAACTTTATATGAAATTATAATTTTTTCTGTAGCCGCTATTGGAGCCGGGGTTGCTAACCGCTTTGGCAAGCCTTATACCATACTTGGCTTTCTTGTTGGATTTGGAGGACTTGCATTTTATTTGGACAAGTCCATTATTACAAATGAGCTTATTTTCTCCTTCGTTTTTTCAGGGATAACCTTCCTGCTCCTTCCTGATAATTTTTATTTTAATATTTCAAATACATTTAACCCTTCTGCTGATAATAGAGACGAATATGTTGCAAGGCTAAAGTCCATCACCTCAAATAAGCTTAACTCCTTCGCCGGAAGCTTTGATAAGCTTGCTAAAACCTTTGGTGGAGCAGAAAAGAAAAAGACAAACCTTAGCCAAAACGATATTTCAAAGCTGATTGAGGAAATTTCTTTAAAAGTTTGCGAAAACTGCAAAAGCAAGGTTAGATGCTGGGAGAAAAATTTTTATCCTACATATCAAGCGGTTTTTTCTGTACTGGATAGCTGTGAAGTCAAGGGAAAAATCGAGCCTGGTGAAATCCCAAAGTATTTAACGGAAAACTGCGAGCACGCCACCTTTTTTGTATTAATGACCTCTCGACTGTTTGAGCTTTCAAAATCCAATATGGTTTGGCATAACAAGCTTATTGAAAGCAGAGCATTGGTTTCGGAGCAGCTTAAGGGTGTATCTGGCATTATAAAGGACTTAGCTAGGGAGCTTAGCATTGATGTAAATTTTAAGGAAGAGCTTGAAGAGAATATTCGGCTGGAGCTATACAAAAATAAAATTGAGGTAGAAAGCGTAATTGTTATTGAAAACAATCTAGGCAAGTACGAAGTAACCACACGTCAAAAAAATTGCTTCGGCAAGAAAAAATGCAATAAAGAGATTCTGCCGTGCCTTAGCAGAATTTTAGGCAGGAGAATGAGGCTTGCAGAAAATGAGTGTGCCTTTAGCTCAAACTACTGTACCAAGCGGTTTGTGGAGGAGCAAAAATATAAAATCACCAGCGGCATAGCAAGAGCAACCAAAACAAACTCATTGGAATCGGGGGACTGCTACTCCTTTATAGAATTAAAGGACGGTCAATGTATGCTTGTTTTATCCGACGGAATGGGCTCCGGTTCAAAGGCACATCAAGAAAGCTCCGCTGCTATAGGCCTTTTGGAGGATTTTATGGAGTCCGGCTTTGAAAAGGACTTGGCTATAAAGATGATAAACTCCTGTCTTATACTAAAAGGCAACGATGACAGCTTTTCTACAATGGATATTTGCACAGTAAACCTATTTACAGGTGATGGAGAATTTGTAAAAATAGGCGCAGCGGCAACCTTCCTAGTAAGAGATGGAGCAGTTAAGATAATAAAGTCCACTACACTTCCTATGGGTATTATTAAGAATGTAGACATAGAGATTTCAAAGGAGCGACTACAGGACAACGATATTATTGTTATGGTTACAGACGGAATTTTAGAAAGCCTTGCTCATTTTGAAAAAGAAACCTTTGTCATAGAAGCCTTAAATAATTTCCAGTGCAAGAACCCACAGGATATAGCAGACTACTTACTTGCTGAAGCACAAAAAGCATCGGGAGAAATTATAAAAGATGACATGACGGTGTATGCTGCAAAAATTTGGGA
>CAYWBF010000286.1:0-3958 GCA_964456085.1 uncultured Eubacteriales bacterium | reverse complement strand
TTGGTTAATGATAGTATCTATACAAATAGCAGTTTTTCCTGTTTGTCTGTCTCCGATGATAAGCTCCCTTTGGCCTCTGCCAATAGGCACCATTGCGTCAATGGCCTTGATACCTGTTTGCAGAGGTACGTTAACCTCCTGACGGGTAATAACGCCGGGTGCTACCCTTTCAATGGGACGGGTTTTAGTGGTGTTGATAGGGCCTTTTTCGTCAATTGGCTGACCAAGTGCGTTTACAACACGCCCAATCATAGCGTTGCCAACAGGCACACTGGTGATTTTTCCTGTCAGCTTAACAGAATCCCCTTCCTTGATGCCCTCATCAGAGCCAAGCAAAACAACACCGATGTTGTCCTCCTCAAGGTTAAGAGCCATGCCGAAAACGCCGTTTTCAAACTCTAAAAGCTCGCCGCTCATTGCGTTATCAAGCCCGTACACACGAGCAATACCATCTCCAACCTGTATAACAGTGCCAACCTCTGTAACGCTTAGCTTAGAGGTATAGCTTTTGATTTGCTCCATAATAACCGAGCTTATTTCCTCAGGTCGCAGATTCATTAGGTGCTACACTCCTTTTAAAGCTATGCAAGCTGAAATCCTAGAAGCTGCTTCTTCATATCGGACAACTGTTTTTTTATGGTGCCGTCAAAAACACAGCCGTCAACCTTAATATAAAGTCCTCCGATTAAATCGGGATCAACGCTAGGCTCAAGCTTAACCTGCTTATTTAATTTTTCAGATAAGATATTTTTAATAGAAGATAATTGAACCTCCGAAAGGGGCACGGCGGATACAACACTAGCTGTAGTGTTGCCCTTATGCTGTGCACAAAGCGAAAGAAAGGCATCGAAAATCTCGATTAGCTCGGCTTCTCTGTTTTTTTGCAGAACAACGTTAAGCAAGCCGAAGATGTGGTCAGACAGGTTGCCTTTAAAGGCGTTGGTAAAGATGTTCATTTTCTCAGAAGCAGTAATTTGAGGGTGGAGCATAACGTTCGCAAGCTCTTTGTTTTCCTTAAGCAGCTTGGTAAGTATTATAACCTCTGCCTCCATTTTATTAAGAGAGTTCTTGTCAGCACTGCTTTCCTCCAGAGCGATTTCAAAGAGTGCTCTGGCATATCGCATTGCGGCTAGCTTTGCCATTCAATAACCCCCAATTCCCTAATGCTTTCCTCAAGCAGCTTAGCAGAGGCTTGCTTATCCATAGCCTGTGCTACATATCTGCCAGCGATAAAGCTTGAAATTTCGATTATTTGAGTTTTGATTTCATCTCTTGCCTTAAGCTTTTCCTGTGCTATCTCTTGCTCTGCTCTTGCTTTAAGAGCTTGAGCCTCAACCTTTGCTTCCTTTATAATTGCGTCCTCTCTGTCCTGAGCACGTTTTCTAGCAGCCTCCAAAATTTCATTGCGCTCCGCTTCGATTTCCCTAAGCTTAAGCTCATATTCCACCTTTAGCTGATTTGCAGCTTTAAGGTCGGACTCGGCTGTGTCGATTTGGTTTTGGATGCGCTCTGTACGCTTCCTCATGAAATTTTTTACGGGGTTGTAAAGGATGTATGATAAAATAGCGGCCAAAAACACAGTATTTACCCACTGTATGGCCAGGTTAATCAACATAGGCTTATCAAAAAAACCTAAAATACGGTCCAAGGATTAATTCCTCCTTTCCCAATTTCTTCAGTCCCGATTTCTTACATCCGGAAAAAAATTTGGTGAATGCTATTTCATTATGCTTAGGTACCTGTCAATAAGCGGATTAGCAAACAATAAAATCATAGCAACAACCAAACCGTAGATACCTGTTGTTTCCGCAACCGCAGCACCAACAAGCATTGTGGACATAATAGTACCTCTAGCCTCAGGCTGACGACCTACGGCCTCAGCGCCCTTACCGGCAGCATAACCTTGACCAACACCAGGGCCTATACCTGCAATAACAGCCAGTCCTGCGCCTACTGCAGAACAACCTAAAATGAAAGCTTCTGGGTTAATACCGTTTACATTTGCCATTAAATATTCCTCCTAAAAATAAAATAAATTATCACCGGTAGGTAAACCGGCAAATATTAATTTTTTGATGTTTGTTATTCTGGAATCTTCTCCCTAATGAATGTCATACTAAGAATGCTGAAAATGAAAGCCTGAAGACAGCCGGAGAAAACATCAAAGTAAATATGAAAAACAGCCGGAACCCCAAGTTTTAAGAAAATAGGGAACAGCTCGTAAACCATACCCATAATAATTAAGCCGCCTAAAAGATTACCAAAAAGACGGAAGCTTAAAGATATTGGAGTAGCAAGCTCGCCCATTATGTTAATAGGCAAGAACACAGGCATAGGCTCGATATAACCTTTAAAATAGCCTAATCCGTTTTTGTATATACCCATGAAGTGGATTAGGAAAAATGTGGTTATACCACAGGAGGCCGTGGTTGCAAGGTCTGCTGTGGGAGGCCTAAGGCCAACAAGTCCACTAAGGTTGCAGCAAAGCAGGAAAGCAAAAAGTCCAAAGAACCAGTTTGCAAAATAAGAATATTTTTCGCCCATGGTAGAATCTACGAAATTACTCATAGACTCAATAATAAGCTCAATAAAGTTTTGAAAGCCGGTGGGGACTTCTTTGAAGCGAGAAAGCATAATACGTACAATAATGGCAAAAGCAATCAAAAACGCCATTATAACCCATGTATTGAAAATTGTTTCCGTAATCCAAACGTTTTCGCTTAGCTTCCAAATAACACGGTTATTGAAATTCACACTCAATCACTCCTTTCTTTATAAAATTAAAAATGGGTATGCCTTGGGAAGTGTGACATATTCCCCAAATTTTTCCCCTAAGAAAAAGCAACTGCAAAGCAGTAGCCTTACTTACCTTTTTAGAAAGAAATTAACCGAATAGGCGGCAGCCGTAAAGGTGAATAAACCGATTACAGCTCCAAGGAAGCTAATAGAAGGCTCCAGCGCAGCCACCGCAAGCATAAGCCCTGTTAAAAAATACCTAAGTGTATAATGCATACGAGAATAATTCGTAGCAGATTTAGGCTCCATGTTAACAGCCTTGCTAAGCGTTCGCTCCAGCATCAAAACCTTAAGTGCGGCAAAAAGCGAGCCGAGGAGCAGCCCTTTGAAGTAGATAAAGGCAGGCGCAAGCTTAAAAACAAGCCCAACCCCAAGAGCCACCAAAAACAAGGCAGCAATAATAAGAATCATTTTGCGTCCGGCTTCCGAAAGCTGAAAAGCCAATTTAATACACCACCTATTTTTTCTTATCCTTATTAATATAATTAGTTATGTCATTTTTATTAGTAATATTTTTTAAATCCTTAATGGTTAAAAAATAAAGGTTTCTAAAGGCGGCCAGCACACCCAAAATTGTAAACGTCAAAAGCAACCAAGGCGCCGTATTAAAAACTCCGTCTAAGAACCTTCCAAGCATTAAGGCTATGAAAATTGTAACAAACAGCGTAAGCCCAATCTGGGTAACAAGCGCAAGCGCTCGCATAATCTCTCTGCGCTGTCCATTCTTAAGCTTCATTAAACATCACCACATCTCCAAGTTTAGAAAGCCTTGGGAAATTTGGTAAAATTTCCCCGAATGATTTAGAAACTATTATATATTCATTTTTGCAAGAAGTCTAGAGTTTTGCAATTATTTTTTTGGTCGAAGATATTATATTTCAAATACGGTAATTTAAACAAAAATCAACATTTTTTTATAGACATGGCAAAGCTGCCCCTAAAAATACGCCTCTGCCTATCTAAGATTTACGCCATATACTTGAATAATTCTTTACTTCTTGCAAATCTTTTGATATTCTAATAAAAACTTAATGACGGCAATACCAAGCACAAAGTCAAGGAGGAAGTTAGATGTATAAAAAGGTTAACCCGGAAATTAACCCCATAGAGCGTGAGCTTCAAGTTCAGGAGTTTTGGAAGGAAAACAAGGTTTTAGAAAAAA
>CAYWBF010000285.1:0-3985 GCA_964456085.1 uncultured Eubacteriales bacterium | reverse complement strand
AATTATAAAGGATAAAAAGAAAACCCTTGCTTCTATGAAAAAAAGCAAGGGTATGATGAGCAGTATGATGGGAGAGATTATTGCAATTATCTTTTTAATTGGATTGCTTTTGACATTTATACCGCCGGAAACAATCAAGAGCTTACTCGGCACATCAAATACGCTGTTAGCGACAATTACCAGCGCATTGGTAGGTGCGATAACCCTAATTCCTGCATTTGTAGCGTTTCCGCTGGTTGGCTCCCTCATCAGTTATGGTGCAAGTATTATTCCAGCGGTTGCGTTTCTTACCACATTAACAATGGTAGGCGTCGTAACCTTTCCGCTTGAAAAGAAAGAGTTTGGGCTTAAATTTGCGGTAGTCAGAAACACGCTCAGCTTCGGGCTTGCCGTGTTGATTGCACTTGCAATGGGGGTGGTGTTATGAGTATTGTCAAGATTATTAGGAAAAACAAGTTGCTTGTGCTTGTAGTAGTTGCTTACAGTATCATTTCTGTATTTGCTCCCCATAAAGGCCTTGCAGCAATCAAAAACAGCGGATATTATTTGTTTGAAATGTTTACGGTTATGCCTGTAGTGTTTCTGCTCACTGTGATCATAGATGCATGGATTCCCCAAGATGTGATTATGCGTAGACTTGGGGAGAAATCAGGTGTGCTTGGGGGTGCGTTTTCGCTACTTCTCGGCAGTTTGTCAGCAGGCCCTATTTATGCCGCCTTTCCCATATGTAAGCTATTACTTAAAAAGGGAGCAAGTATCGGAAACATAATAATCATTTTAAGCTCATGGGCAGTAATCAAAGTGCCTATGCTTGCTAATGAAGCTAAATTTCTCGGTGTAAAGTTTATGGCTGTGCGGTGGGTTTTGACAGTGGGTGCAATATTCTTCATGGCTTGGATTTCTTCCATTTTTATTTGTAATGATGACATTCCCGTGGATGAAGCTACGGAAAATAATGCTTTGCTTGCTGTCAACACTGCTTATTGTATTGGCTGTAGCTTATGTGCAAGAGAGCTTCCTAAGTATTTTGGAATGGCTGACAAAAAGGCATTTGTTGTTAAGGACGTTCAAATAGATGAAGCCGACAGGCAAGCTATTTCACAGATATGCAAAAAGTGTCCTGCTAAGGCTATTGAAGCTAAATTTATTAACACTTCTAGTGAATAATGGGCTTAAATAAGGTTGACAGGAAATATAAAAGCCAGTAAACCCGCGGGTTTACTGGCTTTATGTACAAACCATAAAATATCTGTGATAATTAGAAATACCACCAAGAGATACTTTCACCGTTTCTCCTTAAGGAAATTGTTTTAAGCATCTATTGCTTTCGTAAATTTTGCGCCACCACAGCTGTCAAGACAGAAAGCGGCAGAGCTATAACAAGGGCATCAGCCATGGCTAAAGTTTGCAGTGGTGTTCCGGCCAAAATGGAAGCTTTGCCGAAAAGAAGATTACATAGCAACAATGCACTTGCTGACTTTGTATTGACAAAAAAGCTCCAAAAGATGCTGATGGAACTTCCAGCCACCATGCTGGAAATTGCTGAAGATTTCTTGAAATCTTTTACATAAAGCGCTACGGAATAAGTGGGAAGAAACGCAGCAGCACAAAGCCCATAGAACATTGAGGTGCCTTGTGCGATAATTGCCATTCCCCCATCAAGCTTACCCGACAAATAGGTCAGAATGGCACTTGCTATAATGCCAACAATGATGCCGATGCGTGTTAATGATATGGTAGACTGTGTATTCTTGAGCGTATGTTTCATAAAGTCGCGGCCAAATGATGTGCCAATTGTATGGGACAGCGCACTGATCGTTGATACCGAAGCAGCTAGCATAATAATAATAAACAGACCGGAAAACCATGCTGGCAGATAATTTTTAATGAACAGAGGGATAATACTATCGTTTGCACCCGCCGCAACGATTGCAATTTTACCTGTGTCGCCAAAAAATTTCAGGTTTGACAACGCACCAACAGTAAAGGCCGTACCCGTCATCATACAGATGAATATTCCCCCTGCAAGAGTTGCGCGGTTTAGCTCCCGACCGCTTTTTACTGTCATAAAGCGGACAATCAGTTGAGGCTGTGCCAATACGCCGATTCCAACGCCGGCAACAAGTGTTGTGACTATATTCCACCAAATAGGCGTGGCGAAAGCTGGCATGCTGGAAAAGCCTCGAAAGCCCCCAGCGCTTATCTTTGCTGTCTGTTCTATGACAGCAGGGTTCTGGATTAGCTCTGACAGTTCCTTATGGGCACCAACGACCCCGCCCAACATAGAGTATGTATATACGAGTAAAAAGGCCATGCCTAAGAACATCAGTCCGCCTTGAAATGCGTCGGCAAACATGATTCCTTTCAGTCCACCTGTAATGACATACAGTACGGAAAGCACGGTCACTGCTAAAAGAACAAGGTCCACATTCCATGAAAAATATGCGGATACGAAATCAACCATGCCCTTAATAACCGCCCCAGCATAGATGGGCATAAACAGCATGATGATAAGACTTGAATATCCCCACAGGAATTTTGAATTAAACTTTTTGCCGAATAATTCAGGCAAGGTATAGGCATCAAGCTCCCGGCCCAACTCCCGGGTTTTCTTACCGTAAACTATAAATGCAAGCAAAACACCTACGCCTATACACAATACGGTAAGCCAAAGCAAGGACAGTCCAAACTGTCCAGCTGCACCACCGAAGCCTACAATGGCGGAAGTAGAAACAAAGGTTGCACCATAAGAAAGTGCCATAACAAGTGGGTGTATACCACTCCCTGCCAAGAGATAATCCTTTGCATTTTTTGTTTTTTTATAGCCGTAGTATGCCAATATGCCAAGAGCCGCCAAATAAAAGATAAGACCAATGATTGAATACTGCATATGAATCCATCCTTACGCTGCCGAATATTAAACGTATCAAAAACCCATGGGTATAAGAGGATTTTTGTACGAACTGAGGTAGCATATTTTATTGATTTACACGATATTTCACGCTAATTTTCCCTCTTACTCTTGAAAAGGGTTTAATCTTTGTTCCAAGTGATAACGCCGTAGACCACGCAAAAAACGGTTAACAGCAGAATCAGAGCAACGGCGATTGTAATGGAGACATCGCCAAAAATACTAAACACGGTACTTCCTCCTTTACACAGTAAATCTCTGCGTACACCACAGAGATTTATTATTACCTTGTCCTTTCACTAAATCAAAACCGCCTGCGGGTTTTGTCAGCAGGCGGTAATTATTAGTGAACTACGTCTCACTCTCTACTACTCTCACTTTCAAAAGACTTTATCAATTTTTGTTGGTAAAGCCCAAAAATCGTAATAAGTAGTTTTGAATTAAGAGATGCATATTTTTCTCCTAAAAATTTACTTTTGATATCATAGCATACAGCGTGCTTATTGTCAACGAAGCATTTTATCAACTTAAAAACAAAGTCGAAAGATGTCAAACGTAAAATTCGCAACTTCGAAGGTGGAACTGTCTGAAAAACGAGCATAAAAAAACCTTGATAAAACAAGCGTAAAAGCCTGTTGTATCAAGGTTTTCATGTTTTGAAAATGTGCTTGTGAGTAAAAAAAGCTAACGGGGGATTCTGCACATTTGGCAAGCTATAGCCATTGTATAAAAGCTGTCTTGTCATCTGAATTATATCCTGCTCTTTTGTAAAAATTGAGTGTACTTTCGTTCTTACTGCCTGTCATTAGCATAATTTTGTAGCAGCGTCTTTCTTTTGCTATATCTTTTGCATAACTTAAAATTTGTGTTGCATATCCTTTGTTGCGATAACACTCATCAGTTATTACATTTTCAATAAGAGCATAGGGTAATTGTCCATGTGTTAAATTTGGTACTATTACAATTACACAAGAAGATACAATATTGCCATCTTCTTTTCCAACTATAACGAAATGGTTTTTATCTGTCAAAATTTCATCCCAAAGACTTAAAACATTGTCGTTTATTGTAGGG
>CAYWBF010000284.1:0-4001 GCA_964456085.1 uncultured Eubacteriales bacterium | reverse complement strand
CATTAGCTTTTCCATATCTTTTCCTGTTAGTCTCATGTTTTACACCTCCTAATGTGATAAATTTAACAAAATTATCTTTTGTTGGTTTGTGATAAAAAATTCAACAAAAAGGCGCTGTAATAAGATCACATATATTGCCCAGTGCAATAATATGGATTTATTACAGCGCCTTTGCTGTTGGAAAGATTATATCATGCTTTTCTTTTCGGTATCAACACTATAGCCTTGCAATGGCTAGAGAAATATTCCGGGGATTTGGTTTGATCGTTGGGGTGTTTTATGGATGCGTGGGATATGGGCGGCGGAAGGGGTTGGTGGATTTGTATAATTATGCAGTTCCCATGATGTTAAGCAAGGCCCGGCGGTTCCATACGACTTCTCATCGCAAATACACCCTATCATAGACTTTGGGACAAGTGTAGACGATACTTGGATATAAATATGCTGTTGACTATGTTTTTTTCGCCATACTATACTTGGCAGGAGATATGTTTACAAACATAAAAAGTAAAAGTATAATAAAAGTAAGCCTAACAAAAAAGAGCGATCTAATTTGAAAGGTGTGTATAAAACTCTATAGCCAAAAGACTATTTTTACACGCCTTCTTACAATTAGAAGGTGTTTTTTTATTTTAAATAGATATTAAGGAGGAATTAGCAATGGCAAAAATAGCAGTAATAAGCGCAATATTGGATAATCCATCGGAGTCACAAAAGGAGTTTAACGAAATAGTATCAAGTCACAAAAGAATAGTAAAAGGCAGATTGGGTTTACCACTAGATGAGGAAGATGTTGCAATAATATCGCTTACTGTAGCAGGAGAAATGGATCAAATTAATTCTTTATCAGGAAAATTAGGTCAAATACCAAATGTAACTGTAACAATGGCTGTTTCTAAAAAGCAGCTTAAACAACTTTAGGTGGTGGATAAAATGAGTAGCTTCATAGACGTAAATTATATTAATAGCTTATTAGAGGAAGCAAAAAACGTAACAGACCAGCAGATAAACTTAATACTAGACAAAGCTGAAAACTTTGAGGGATTAAAGCATAACGAACTTTCGGCAATACTTGCTACACAAAAACAAGAACATATAGATCGAATATTTAAAATAGCAGGTAAAATAAAAGACCATATATATGGTGACAGGGTAGTCATGTTTGCACCATTATATATAAGTGACTATTGTGTAAACAAATGCAAATATTGTGGATTTAATGTAGAAAAAGACTTTTGCCGCAACAAATTAACACAAGAGCAAATAAAACAGGAAGTAAGAATACTTGAAAAGATGGGACATAAACGCCTAGCACTTGAAGCAGGTGAAGACCCTGTAAATTGTAGTATAGACTATGTGTTAGAGTCTATAAATACAATATACTCTATGAAATTTGACAACGGTGAAATAAGACGTGTAAATGTAAATATCGCTGCGACAACTGTTGAAAACTATAAAAAATTAAAAGATATAGGCATAGGCACATACATTTTGTTTCAAGAAACATACCACAAGCCAACATATGAAGAAATGCATATAGCAGGGCCAAAGAAAAACTATGAATATCATTTAACTGCATTTGACAGAGCAATGGAAGCAGGAATTGATGATGTAGGCGGCGGTGTGCTTTTTGGCTTATACGATTATACGTTTGAAATATTGGCTTTAATGCTTCACAATGAGCATCTTGAAAAGGAATTTGGCGTAGGTTTTCACACAATTTCTATGCCAAGAATTTGTGATATAAAAGGTACAAGCCGTGATACGTACAAATATGTTCCAGACGACGAGGAATTTAAGCGTCTTGTAGCAACTATAAGAATAGCTGTACCTTTTACAGGTATGATAATAAGTACAAGAGAAACACCGGAAATGCGTAAAGAGCTAATTAAAATAGGTATTTCGCAAGTAAGCGGCGGTTCTTCTGTAGAAGTTGGTGGATATTCGGCAAGAGAAGCTCAATGTGAACAATTTACAGTGGCAGACCAAAGAAAGACGGAAGACGTGGCAAGCTGGTTAATGGACGAAAACTTAGTCCCAAGCTTTTGCACTGCATGTTATAGAAAAGGAAGAACAGGCGATAGATTTATGCGCTTAGCAAAAACAGGCAATATAAAAAATGTTTGCTTGCCAAACGCATTAATGACATTAAAAGAATATAGCTTAGACTATTGTAACGATGAATTTAAAGAAAAAGCCGAAAAAATAATACAAAGTAAGATACCGGATATTCAAAATATAACAATAAAACAAACAGTAATAGAAAACCTAAAGCTATTGGAGCAAGGGCAAAGAGACTTATACTTGTAAGGCAGGGGGACTAATATGCAATCAACTCCACAAGCAAATAGAAAACATGTAGCAATATTTGGAGAAACAAATGCAGGTAAGTCTGCATTATTTAATGCAATACTTGGTCAAGATGCAGCAATAGTATCTGAAATTTCAGGTACAACAACAGACCCAATAAAAAAATCAATGGAGCTTCTGCCATTTGGCCCAATAGTATTAATCGATACGGCCGGGTTAAATGACAAAACCCAGCTCGGGGAAATAAGAGTGCAAAAAACAAAGAAGCTTCTTTTAACAACAGATTTTGTAATTTACACAACAGATATAAAAGGCTATGACCAAAATGAATATGACCAATTAAAACAAATATTAAGAAAACAAAAAGTGCCACATATACACGTTACAACAAAAGCAGATACAGTGGATGAAAATACACTTAAGGCATATAAAGAGCAACATCCACAAAGCTACTGTGTAAGTGTAAATGATAACAATTCAATTGATGCACTTAAAACATATATTTCAGACCAATTGTCAAAACATACGGAAGAGGATGAAAGTATAATAGGTGGTTTGTTACCTAGCGGTAGCACTGTAATACTTGTAACACCAATAGACTCGGAAGCGCCAAAGGGAAGACTTATACTACCGCAAGTTCAGTTTATTAGAGACTGCCTTGACAACGGAATAAGATGTAATGTAACAACAGAACACTTTTTAAAAGAAGCATTGGAAGAAACAAAAAAAGTAGATTTAGTTGTAACTGATTCCCAAGCATTTAAGATAGCAGACCAAATGGTACCTAATGATATAATGTTAACTTCATTTTCTATTTTGTTCGCACGGCAAAAAGGTGAAATAAAAACATTTATGGAAGGTACAAAGGCAATAGAAAACCTTAAAGATAATTCTAAGGTGTTAGTCTCCGAAGTGTGTACACACAATACAAGCCATGAAGATATAGGACGCTATAAAATACCGGCAATGCTAAAAAAATATACACAAAAAGATCTTGAATTTGTATTTTATACAGGAAAAGACTTTCCTGAGGACTTAAAAGAGTTTGACTTGGTAGTACACTGTGGGGGGTGCATGGCAACAAGAAAGCAAATGTTAAGCAGAATAAATAGCGTCACAGATGCTAAAATACCAATTACAAACTATGGTTTAGTGATTTCCTATGTAAATGGTATATTTAATCGCAGTATAGAAATACTGGGGATACAAAATGACAGATGTTAATAGCATGAATCTACAGGAACTAATAGACATAATAGAGCAAAACATAAACAATCCATCACAGCAATTGCTGGATGAAGCAAATGAAAAGAGAATACAAAACTACGGACAAAACGTTTATCTTAGAGGCTTAATAGAACTTACAAACTATTGTAAAAACAACTGTTATTATTGTGGAATAAGATGCGAAAACAAAAACGCCCACCGTTACAGGCTTACAAAAGAACAAGTTTTACAAAGCTGTAAGGCGGGCTATGATGTAGGCTTTAAAACATTTGTACTTCAAGGTGGGGAAGACCCATATTATACAGACAGTATAATGGTAGATTTAATAAGTTCTATAAAACAAAAATATCCTGACTGTGCATTAACACTTTCTATAGGTGAAAAGCCTTTTGAAACATACAAAAAATATTATTGAGGCGCCAAATAAACATTGAATATTTCATATAAAAAGACTATAATAAGTA
>CAYWBF010000283.1:0-4005 GCA_964456085.1 uncultured Eubacteriales bacterium | reverse complement strand
AAACCCCCCTTCTTTTTGATTTTTTTAAATTAAAAAAATTCGGCTTGGATTTTTGTTTCTTTTTTGCGTGTAATTCTAGCATAGGATTAGTCGTGAAAATTTCATTTTCAATTATCATCAAATTTATAGATATATGCCATAATCTCCATTTGTCTTTTTCCGTCAACTTTGTTGTAAATACGAAGTAAGTCTATTTCTTGTTTTGTTAATTCTCTCTCCTTTCCGTTAATTATGGTTACGGGCGCATGGGCTTGACCTACTACGCCTATGCTGCCGTTGTTTTTTTGAACCGAGTATGCTTCACCTCTTTCTTTGCTTGTTAATAGATATTCTATAGATTCATTTAAAAACTAACATATTTTAGTTATGTACTTTGCAGGCGGGTCTGACTTCCTAGATTTCCAAGTAGAAATTTGACCTGTTCCGACATTTAAAACTTTTGCTAAGTCTGCTTCCTTCAAATCATTTAACTTTAAAGTTTCAAAAAGCCTTTGGTTAATTTCCACAAATTCTCCCCATAAAATTTGTTAGTTATATTGCTAACGTTTGTGTTAATAAACTATCATATGTTAGTTGTACTATTACCATAGTAATTAATAAACAACGCAACTACTTTAAAACAAGTCAGTGTTATTACCAAGGCAGTTAAAAATTTATCTACTTAAGACTTTAATAAATTCCTCAATATCTATATCTAATTGCTTCAATATTTTTGAAAATAAGCCCTTTTTCAAATCAACGTTGCTATGTACAGGAACAACAGTTATTTTTCCGTTTAAGATATTTCTGACTTTATGATGAGAGCCTTTTATGCTTACTTCTTCGCATCCAATCAACAGTAAGGTTTTAAGGAAATGTTTAGCGCTTATTACTGGTATTTCAGGCATAACAAACCTCTATATTTACAGTATCCTCATCACTAATTTCATCTTCAAGGTAAAGCTCAAATGCTTCAAGCATATTTTTTCTTAATTCTTCAAGTGTTTCGCCTTGGGTGTAACAACCTGATAGGCTTGGACACTCTGCATAGTACCCACCTTCATCGGCGGCATAAAAAATTACTTTATAAGTTTTTGGCATACTAAAAAACCTCTTTTTGTTAATAGTATGCTCATTCAACGTTTTTTTATACATCTAGTTTCACTCCTTTTGAGTATTTACCATCTGCTCCAGTAATGCTTCAACCTTGCCTTGCTGCCGCTGGTCTAGATGGTTGTAAAGGTCGAGTATGGTTTGTTCGTCTGGGCGGAGGGGGTTTAAAGTTCCCTTAGGAGTATCTTCATTGCCAGTAATAAGATAAGCAAACGACACATTTAGGAATTCTGAAATCCCAGCTATGTATTTAGATGACGGAAAGCTTCCTTCAAGTTTCCAACCTGTGATACTACTTGGCTTAATACCTAAATGTTTAGCTAAATCACTTGCCGTTTTGCCTTGTTGTTCAAGCAAATAAAATATTCTTTTATTTAGTTCCAAACAAACACCACCAAAAATATTTTAGGAATACTTAAACTATATATTGACATTTAGGAATTCATAAATCATGCTATTGCCACAGTAATTAATAAACAACGTAATACTCTTAAAACAAATCACTATGCGTACCTGTCCGAGTTAAAGTTAAAATAAGTTTTTCTCCATTAATTGCATAAACTAGGAGCCAGTCAGTAGCTATATGACATTCTCTGTGTCCAGCCCAGTCGCCTGTTAATGCATGGTCTTTATTATGTATAGGAAGTGGCTTACCATCAGCCAACAGCTCAATGATTTTTTATATCTTATTGAGGTCGTACCTACGCTTAGCCACTCTCTTAATATCTTTCTTAAATTTGGCAGAATACCAAATGTTATACATCATCGTCCTCCATGAGTGATAACATAAGGTCTTTCACATTTCTAAAAGGTCCTCTCAAATTGCGTCCTAAGCTAACATCTTCGAGAGCTTCAAGGGTTTCTGCATTAGGTATATGGTCACAACTATTGTGTACAGTAAAATCCAACTCATCATCATTTTGTTCGGATACTAAAAATCGGTTCATATTTACAACCTCCTTTTTAGTATTATACACATTTGATAGCAAAGTAGACATATCGTTTGCCCCTTTTGTTTCTTAATTTAAACGCTTTTTATTTAGTATAAGAACCTAAATAGATTTTGTCAATTACCGTAGTAATATTTTTGTCGTTTTAAGAAGACTTTTTATCGAAAGGGGGGTTCATATTGGATATTTCCAAAAACATCACGAAATACAGAGAAGCCAAAGGCCTTACGCAATTAGAGCTTGCGAAGCGAACAGGCTTATCACAAACTTACATTTCTTTGTTGGAAAAAGGACACAAAAAGCCGACTACTGACAATGTTATTGCATTAGCAAAGGAATTGAACGTTTCTTCTGATGAGTTACTGGGTTTAAAAAACGAATTATTTGCACAATCCGAACCAGCCTAACCCAATTCTACCACACCCCCACCACCGTCAAAACATCACATATTTACTTATTTATACCCAAAATATGCGGTTTTTATACGGGGTTTGACTAAAAAGGGTAAAAAAATAACCGCCAGCTAGGGCGGTATCAAAATCAAATAATGATAAAGGAGAGAGCAAAATGAAAAACTATTTAATTGAAACACTTAGGAATCTGCTTATCGAAATGGCAAACGAGGTTATTCCAAGCGAATCGTCCAAAGAGGACAAGGCGAAGCTTGTGCATTCTGTTCAAGAAATTTTTTCTACAATGACAGAACTATATGTACTTGAAAAAGAGGAAGTTTTTACGGAATTAAACGCCTTGATTTGGGACAGCGAATTAAAGGATGTATTTTTTGAGGAATTTTAATTTTTGCTTAAAACAAGCGCCAGTTAGGGCGGCTGAAAGGAGCGTTTGAGAATATGAGCGAAATCTATTATTTAGGCGAAAGCAAAAAAATCCTCTTTCAACAACTGGCATTGTTGTCAGAGGAATCAATGAAAATGACAGAAGATGGTATTAAGGCGGTTAGCAACGTTGCTGATTTAGCAGAAATCAGCAAGGCAATGGTGGCGATAGCGCAGTTCATTAATCGGTAGGGCTATTAAATTTATATATGTTTTTGTAAATTTCAAAGTAAAACTCGCTCACTATTTCTGCTACGTCAGCCAATGGGCCAGCTTTTATGGTTTTTTCTTTGATATACGCTTCTGCTAAGCGTAATGCAATTTCTTCATTGGTCACAGTGCTCATCCCCTTTCAAGGAGAGTATATGACAAAATGTATTATGATTCAACAAAAATAACCGCCGGCTAGGGCGGTGGAAAGGATAATAGATGAAACGAAAAATGAAGCAAATAAAAAGGCGCACGTTACAGCGCACGCCGGTAATTAACATGTTTTACAATCCTTGAGTCCAACAAGCGGAATAGGCAGCAACATACCTCTTTCAAAAGTCAGTATTCAGTTTTAAGCAAGGCGTTCCAGTTGTCAGGGAAGCCAATATGTATTAAATCAATGAAATCTTCGTATTGAGCAATTAGAGTTTCAAGATTTAAGAAAAAAGAATTATGCCATTTTTCGTTGTTGGCATAGCAATATTTCATTATGTATACATAGTCAAAAAGCGTATTGTGTAAAAAAACTTCTGGTTTGTTTTTGTTTTTTGGCCACTTGTTAAAGGTGTAATAGTACAGTCTCATGTAATGAGCACATCTATTTCTTAAAGTTGACAGACAAAGCAACCAACTTTCAAGTTGTTCCATTCCTAAACCAAAATCAATTTGAGCAATAGCTTTTTTGTCCTTAGGTAACATGTCAGCGTAAAATCTTGACAGCATACCAAAAGGAAATAATTCAACGGCAACCCATAAAGGAAATTCATTATTTTTTAAACGTTTGTGGTGTTCCACAAATGGGGCATCTTTATTTTTGCTAATTACATTATTAAACGATTCAATAAAGATATCGTGCTTATGCTTATCATTAAAGTTGTTTGAGTCCATGTAGCCTAATGGCCCGTACTTATGAGAGT
>CAYWBF010000282.1:0-4024 GCA_964456085.1 uncultured Eubacteriales bacterium | reverse complement strand
GATTTACATAGCTTCTATCATCAGACAGATAAAGATATTTGTCTTGGAACGGCTGAGGGTATGACTGCATCGAGCAATACTCTTTCTTGCATGGCAAACCATCTGATGAATGAAGGATTTTCAGTGGATGAAAATAAAGTATTCCGTGGCGGTTATTGTATCAGGCATTTTCGAGAAAAGTTTGACACTTCTTTAGAATCTGTCGCTTTTGAGCTTAGGTATACAACATATTTAGAAAAGCGATATTTTGGAGAAGAAGTAACAACTTGGGATAATGAGCTGTTTTTATTATCTCAAACTAAATTGAAAAGAGCATTCAATCAAATTTTTAAACAGTTGAGATAATGGGCATATTAATTACTCATTAAGCAGTAAATTTTCACATAATAAAAGTAAAGTAAACCCGAAGTATATCCGTCCTCTAAACTTTGATGGCTGTTTTTGCCGAAAAATGTCTTAGTCTGTCACTGGCATAAGCTTATAGCAAACTAAAGGTTTGTTGAAGCAGTGGTTTGTTTGTGTTATATTAAATAAAGATTATTTATAAGTTAGGAGGTAAAATTATGGATAATCAAATAAATAAATCGCCAGAAGCTCCATTAAGCAGCGGCAAGAAAAAAATCACTCTACCAGTCATTGCTTTATTGCTTGACATTCTTCCGGTTTTTATGATTTATTTAAGCAGTTTTTCTCTTTTGCGTGGCCTTACGAGCGTAACAATTATTGCAACGATTCTATCTCCCGTAGTAGGTCTAATATTGGGCGTTATGGCACTAAGCCAAGGGAAGAACGTAACAGGGGTTTTCGGAAGGATCATTGCAATCATTGCGGTTGCTTTACCGCTCTTGTTTATTGGGTTTATCGTTGTATTTTTTGTGGGTGCGTCCACAGGCCTGATTTCTCTTATGTAGGAGCTGGATATGAATAAATATATTTTAGCTGCCATGAAATGTTTACTGGTCATTTTTGTTTGCGTGTTAGGTTTTTTTGTGCTAAACAAATATGAGTTTTTGACCGCTTTTAAGGATATTGATAATGTTGTGGGTATGATTCCTGTTGCACTTGTCTTGGTATGGATTATTGGAATAGCTTACTTGTTATGGGTAAAGCACTTAAAGCGAAATATTCCTATTACTGTAACAGTAGCGGTTCTTGTTTTGGTGTCTGTGGCGGTATTTCCCCTTGCCTTGCGTGGGAATTGGTGGATAAACACAACAACCTCAAAGGAGGCACAAGCAGCTCCGGATTTAACGGTATACGAGCCTTTTTCAAAGGACTCCCAAACGGCGAAGCTTGATGAAAAATCCACGTTAAAGCTTACCGATGCTCTGCCTGTTCTTGACGGAGCCACAGCACTTTACCCCGTTTACGCTGCTTTTGCTGAGGCTGCCTATGATCAGAGCGTTTATTCGCCTCAAACCGTTCTTTGTACTAACACAAGCGGAGCCTATAAGTCGGTGATTTCGGGGGAGAGGGATATTATTTTTGTTGCCACAGCTTCGCAAAAACAGATTGAAGCGGCAGCAAAGGCAGGAGTGAACCTGAAATTCACACCCATCGGCCGTGAAGCATTTGTGTTTTTGGTTGGAAAAGACAACCCTGTAAACAATATATCCTATCAGCAAATACGCAATATTTATTCGGGCAAAACTGCATACTGGAGGACTCTTGGCTGGAATGAAGGCGGAAGAATTATTGCATTTCAGCGGCCTGAAGGCTCGGGAAGTCAAACAGGTCTGCAAGGAATTATGGGTAAGATTCCTATTCAAGTACCGCAACCCTTGCCCGACCCAAGCTTAATCGGGACAAACAGTCTAATGAAGCAGGTGTCTGTGGAGTGGAATGATGTGCAGCCGGCCATTGGATATTCCTATCGATATTACGCAACAACCATGTATGCAAACCCTGACGTTAAGCTTTTGAGCGTAAACGGAATAGCTCCCACAAAAGAGAATATTCAAAATGGAACATATCCGTTTATTGGTGACTTCTATGCGGTAACCAGCGGGGAGCCTACGGGAAATGCTAAAGCACTGATAGATTGGATTTTATCGACACAGGGGCAAGAAATAATAGAAAAGACGGGATATACGCCAATAGTTATGGAATAACAGCTTTTTGTTTATGGTTTTGGTTGACGAATGAGAATAATCTATACAAAATGGGGTGAGGGTATGTGCATAAAGCGCACTACCCCCACCCCATTTTGTATAATAAGGATTATTTATTTGATTGTAGAAGGAGCGTTATATGATACATAGAATACTTGATATTTCTAATTTAAAAGCAAATAAGCTTTTAGTGGTTATTTTGTTTGTTATCTTGTTGATTTATGGAATTAGTGCTTCAAGTACCATTATGCAACAAAAGAAAGAGCTAAATATATATTCTGAAAGCATTAAAAGCAAAACAAATGAAAATGAGAAGCTTCAAATAGAGGTGGAAAAATACCGAGCTCAATATAGCAGTCTTTCAAAACAGCTGGAAACTCAGCAATTAGATTATGATGCTAGGATAAGCCATTTGACTGATGCAATAAATGAGTCGAATGGCTATGATAATAATTTATCTCTTAATAATATGAATATTGAAAGCCCGACCTTGGTGGATTCAAGGCTTGACAAGGAATTAGTAAATATGATTATCCGCCACTTTGAAGCGCTTTATAATGGGGATTTGGATAGCTATAAAACTACATTGGCATCGCCGGAATATGAATACTTAACATCCAAGGTTAAAAGCGTTAAAGAACCTGCTAAAGTTAAAATAATTTCAACAAATATTGAAGACAACAGCTATTTTGAGGATTTTAATCAAACGGGTGGTCAGTTTATTCCGGTAGAAGTTTTGACATCTGATAGTGAAACAGGCGAGGTTAAAAGGGATTTTTATAATGTCGGCGTTACAAAACAAAGCGGTGATTGGCTTGTGTATGATTATGATTAATTTAAATGAGTTTTGTAGTAAGTGAACACTATTATATAAAATGAAGCGAGGAATCGAGTTTATGTTAGCAATTTTAGGTGCAAGTATATTTTTTGCCATATCAATTATGACCGCTCTTGCTGCTTCCGGCTTGCCTTTGGGGGAGTTTACTATGGGGGGACAGCATAAAGTCCTTCCAAAGCAGTTTAGGATTATGGCAATAATTTCTGTTTTCATTCAGCTTTTTGCAGTATTAATTGTTTTACAAGCAGGTGGGTTTATTCCATTTTGGTTTTCATTTAGAGTAACAAAATATATATGCCTCTTTTATGCTGCCTTTTTGACTTTAAATACTTTTTTGAATTTTATATCCAAAAGTAAAAAAGAGAAGTATGTTATGACACCGCTATCTCTTATTGCTGCAATATGCTTTTGGGTTACCGCACTTAATATGTAGCCTCAACTACCACATGTTTGTGGTATAAGACGTTTAAGCCTGAGAATATAATTTTATTTTCCAAGAACCTTGAAATTTGTTTTCAGCAAGGGAGATTGCCAAGACAGGAGAATAGCTATATATTGGGATTAGATTATGGTGGCTGACCATAGGCAACACGCATAGTTTTTATATTTTAAGTAGATTTCTATACTAAAATACTGTCTGTGTGCGGGTATCATTCTAACCTCTTAGCGTTCCCCTATAGGACAATAAAAAACGACACGAAAATGCAGGCGAGGTGGCTTGCTCGAAGTCCGAAACGTGGAGCTGTTACGTAAGGAAACGGAAAATATCATGCGTGAGGAAGCGATGGAAACACCCGAGCAAACAGGTTTATTGAATTATAAATAGACAAGGCTTCGGAATAGACTTAACTATACCACCGCCTTGCCGGTGTTGCGGCTTATGACATCATTTTTGCTTTCTGTAGGTAAGAATAAGTGAAGTTAAACCCCAGGACACAAAAGGTACTCCAATAAATTTTGCCCACGAAGGCAAATCCAACCCATCAAAAATAATAAAAACAGCTATTCCTACTATCATTAGAACGATTGCAATTATTGTTTTTGTTACACGCTTATCCATTTTCATTCTTCCTTT
>CAYWBF010000281.1:0-4024 GCA_964456085.1 uncultured Eubacteriales bacterium | reverse complement strand
TTAATTCAGAATCGAACATTTTAATCTCCATAAAAACACCACCATGACTATTGTAATAGTTATGTAATAATACTATCGCAATAGTCACTTGCTGTCAATGACTAATTTAATAGTTACGTTTTGCTTTATCACTGACGACAATGCGTCTACACATCTTGCAATCCGTATCTTCGAGATGATATTCAAAGCGGTCAAGGATGCGTGTGTTTGGCGTTTTAGCCTTTATGGTTGACATTTTTACGTTCGTTATGCCGTTCTCTTATACTAATGCTATTTTTTCCATATGCCTGATTACGGACTACAGAACGGTCTATCTTTGTCATTTTCACTCTCCTTTTGTGTTTTATTTTGAGGTTTCGCTAAAAAATAAAATAAAACTTCTTCATTAATAAGGTGCTTATTCCCCAATTCAAAACAAGGCAATTCCCCCGACAGACATAATTTACGCAAATGATATTCCTTCAGGCCCTCAACAAGCTATGTCGATGGTCTGATTGATAGTAGTCTTGCTTTGGTTTCACATACTTTTGATTTCATGCAACATCCTTTCTAATAATTTTTTTGTATTTTTGTTTTGGCTTCCATTTGTATGTTAACAAAAAAAATACTGCTGTGTTGTATATCCCAAATATGAGAAACTTAACAAAAATTTGAATTTTTACCATACTTGAGAAATTAAGGCTATTTATTTTGACATTACAAGTTATAACATGATAAAATACATATAGTTAAACAGCTTCGGATGTACAAAATGGACGTTGAAGTCAAGCTATATGAAAAGTTTTTTTGATTTGCGTGATGAACGAAAGCTAACATTAGCGGAGCTTGAAAAATAGGTAGGTATACCAGTGTTTACCTTGGGACGGATTGAAAACGAGCATAGGTCAGGTATTGATTATCAAGACTTGTACAGGCTTGCTAAGTTTTACAATGTTTCTACTGATTACTTGTTTGGATTGACTAATAATAGACACTTCAATAACGAGGATACAAAAGGCTCATCACTGTCAGATGAAGTAATTGAGGTTTTGAAAAGCGAAAAGCTTAATAACAGGCTTTTATGTGAAATTATTGCTCACTCTGATTTTCCAGCACTTTTAAGTTCCATAGTGGTCTACATAGACAGAACTCTTATGCCCCAGCTCAATGCTATAAACGCAATGTATGAGTTTGTGGAGCGAGTAATAAGAAAAGAATTTGAAGTGAGGGAGTATGAGGATATAGTTTCTGCTTTGAAGCAATCCAAGGTTGATGAGGGCGGTTATCTCTTATATGGCTTAACCGAATACTTCCATACACTTCTTAAGGATATTTACGAAAAACACAAGGCAAACAAAAAAGCCCTGAAAACAGGACTTTTCAAATGGAGAAAATGTTGTAGATATAATTGAGAGCGGTATTAAGACTATGCTTGCATATAAAGATGACTTGCTGTCTGGTAAGGTTATGCTCATTGCAACTCAGTTGGGTATTAATGTTTCAAAGTTTAATAAATTTCAGCTTGGGCTCCTTGTGAATCATATTAAGTCGTCAGAGAATGGTAAAAAGAATAAGCGGCGTAAGTATCAATAATGGGGTGTGCGTTTGGCTGCTAAGGGGTCTTGTAATCTACTTTTTCAAAGTGTATTACCCACTATGACACTTTCAGCGTAGCTGCAAAGTGCCGTGGGCTCTCCGAGGGTTAATCTTAACAAAAGAACGTTTTAATTCTTTAAAAATCAAAAAGCTCATCTTATTAACTAACTTAACAGGAAATAACTAAAAAACACGAGGAGGCAATATATGTTTATAGGTTTTAATTTGGATTTTAAAAATTTTAGCAAAACCGAAAAAGAATATTACATAAATCATAAAGAAACTGGAGAAGATCATTTAAATAAATATAAGGCTATATATAAAAAACTTGAAGACTATGTATTAAATGGCACTGCGATAAATGGTACTAGCTTACAAAATGACTGGTTTCCAGAAATAGAAGCAGATATTTTTATTTCACATTCTCATAAAGATAAAGATTTAGCATTAGGTTTAGCTGGTTGGCTACACAGCACGTTTAACCTTAAATGCTTTATTGATTCTTGCGTATGGGGATATGTTGATAATCTTTTAGAACTGATAAATGCTGAATATAGCGATAAGCAAGTAACAAGCTATGATTGCACATATAATCATGAAAAATGCAATACTGCGAGCCTGTAAAAAATTTTCTGTAAACAATCCTTCCATGGTAAAATAAAAAATGGAGGGATTTTTTCATGTCAAAAAATAATAGGCTAACGCCAGAAAAAAGAGGATTTATAAGAGAACTGATTCAGATGTATGATGTAAAAACTGCAAGGGATATTCATGAAGCCCTAAAAGACCTACTTGATCTTAATACAAATTGTAGTGAGCCACAAGCTCAACGTATAATTGCGTTCTGATGCTAACGTTCCGCAATTTTTCGGAGCATTCCACAAAGGGATAAATTACCGCTTGACCAACTAGAAAAAACTAGACATTGTATTTGTTTTTACCCTGCTTGTAAAACTATTAATTTTTGGCTTTATAGCTCAATTTTGAGCTGTAAAAAATACGGAACGTTTTTCGGAGCGTTCCGAAAAAAATACGGAACGTTCCAAACGATAGAAAGCTTTTATTTAAGCGATTTTATGTTTTAATATACTATAAGCACAACTACAGAAAACTACATATAAAACTTCAAAAAACTTCACTTTTAAATAAATTTTTCATCGGTAAGCAATACTAAAAAATGCTCTTATATCGAGCAATTATTAGTTTTTAAGGATTGCAGTACTGCGTTTTTCCTTTGCAGTATTGCACTTATTTTTTGCAGTACTGCAAACGTTATTTGTATGCTTGCAAGGCTTAATAAACTTAAAAATAATGGTGACAAAAGTTTACATTCAACTTAATAAAACCTTATTTTAAATTCAAAAATATTTAAAGCCCAACTCTATAATACTCTAGGTAAAATATTTTTTTAGTACATTCCTTTATTGGGTTCACCTCCCACGTTGTAGCACCAACATTTTCAAACAATTTTGTAATTATTCAACGCAAATATAGCCGCTAAAGTATGATTTCGCTAAAAAGCCATTAATGAAAAACCTTGCATTTATGGGGGCTCCAATAAACAAAACATGAGAAAACTTGAAACTAAATTTTATATCTATCAAACGGTTAAGGCCTTGGCGCTCCAAATTTAATGATTTATCTGACTTAACGAGTAAAAAGTATTACAAGAACCAGCTTAAGGTTGTTTCTCCGGGCTTAAGAAATCCTAAGTTTTGCAATGCAAGCCAACAAAGAAAGAAATTAAAAACCGCTCCCACTATATTTAGATTCAGTGGGAGCGGTTCACAAAATTTGTAGAAAAACTTACACAAAACTTGAACATTTTCGTCTTACTTACACATTTAAACAAAAATAAAAACGACCTAAAACCTTGATTTTAAGCCGTTTTTCAACGATTGCGGAGGCAGCATTTGAACCTACGACCGATATGTATTTTATGTGTGGTTTTCCAATTTATATATTTTAAGCGATATTCCCTACAAAATTATAGTAGATAATTATATCCTGTTTCGTAACTTTATCTTCTTTATATTTAACGCCAACATCTATCTTCTGTATGAGTTGGTTAAGTATTTCAGCGTTTAAGCTCTCTATATCGGCATAGCGTTTGACTACATCAATAAAAGCAGAAGCATTCTTTTCTTCATCTTTAAAGCTATCTAATTCAAGCTGATTAGCATTAAGCTTTTCAGTTATTTCTGTCTGCTCTTTTTCATAATTGGCAAGCATTGAATAGAACCTGTCCTCATTCAGCTTGCCTTTATAATTATCTTCATACAGCTTTGAAATAATGCTGTCAAGCTCTGCAGTTCTTCCTTTTAGCTTTGCGCTCTCACGTTCTATTGCCGAACGCTTTTTATCTCTTTGCGCCTTGCTACCCTCAACCAGTGAATTAAGAACCTGTGTTCAATAACGTTTGAGCAATGTATGGAGATGTGAAATCATA
>CAYWBF010000280.1:0-4028 GCA_964456085.1 uncultured Eubacteriales bacterium | reverse complement strand
AGAGTCTATCCTTTGGAAAATACGAATACCAAGGACGTTTTTGGCTTTTATATCTGGTGGAGGACTTGCATTGAGCGGCGTTATGATGCAGTCGGTGCTTAGAAATCCGTTGGCATCTTCCTTTACCCTTGGTGTTTCGTCAGGTGCGGCGCTCGGGGCAAGTATTGCTATTATATTTGGCATTTATGTATTCGGATTTTTGACATTACCGATATTTGGACTTGCCGCCGGACTAATAACAGTTTTCTTAGCGTTAGTTGTTGCAGAAAAAATTGACCACAATCTGCAAAACAACTCTATTATTTTGACGGGCATGGCCTTTTCACTTTTTGCCAACGCCATGATTACGATTATTATGGCGATGTCTGGGGAACAGCTTCAAAGACTTGTTTACTGGCAGATGGGTAGCTTTGCTATGAAAACGCGGGAGCACCCGCTCATGTTATTCCCGATTGTGCTGTTTGGCAGTATCATCGTAATTAAGAATACACGGCAGATGGATATTATGACACTGGGCGACGAACAAGCGCAAACCTCCGGCGTTGAAGTGAAGCGGATGAAATGGCTGCTCCTGTCCCTTTCCGCAATCATCACAGGGGCTGTGGTTTCCATAGTGGGTATAATTGGTTTTGTTGATTTATTCACACCCCATGCCGCACGAAAACTGTTTGGTGCATCACATAAATGTGTTCTTCCTGCATCTGTCTTACTCGGCGGTGTCTTTATGGTACTATGCGACCTTGTGGCAAGAACACTGGTCGCTCCCCTTGAATTGCCTGTTGGTGCAATTACTTCAGCTGTAGGGGCGCCATTCTTCATCTACCTTTATTTTAGCAGGAGGAAACAATCCAAATGATTACCCTAAACAACGTAATAGCCGGGTATAACGGCACAGAGATACTGCACTCTGTTTCATTTGAATTGAAAAATGGCGAAAACCTCAGCATAATCGGCCCTAATGGCTGCGGAAAAACTACACTTCTCAGAGCAATAGCCGGAACACTTCCTTTTACAGGCGAGGTGCTCTTAGACGGTATAAATATCAAAGGATTGAAGCGTAAAGCCCTTGCTAAAAAAGTTGCCATGCTCTCACAGACTACACAACTTTATTTTAACTACACCGTTTTTGAAACTGTTATGATGGGCAGATACGTTCACGAGAAAAACGGTTTTCTTGGGGGTGAATCTAATGAGGATAAAGCTGCGGTTTTATCTGTCCTTGAAACGGTGGATATGCTTACACTGAAAGACCGAGAGGTAGATACCCTTTCGGGCGGGCAGCTGCAACGTGTGTTTTTGGCAAAAATACTGGCTCAAGATCCCCATATTATTCTATTGGACGAGCCTACTAATCATCTTGATCTGAGCTATCAAATTGAGCTTATTCGCTTTTTGAATACTTGGTCAAAGCGTGAGGGAAAAATGGTTATTGGCGTACTACACGATATAAACTTGGCTATGCTTCTTACAGATAATGTATTGCTTATGGAAAACGGCTGTGTGAAAGCGTTTGGAAAAAACAAAGATATATACGCATCTAATGCGCTAATGTCGGCTTACAAAATGGACGTACCGAGATATATGCTAGAAACTCTTAGGCAATGGGAAAATATGCTTGCTTTGAATGCGGCACAGGTGAATTGATGAGTAAATATTTGTTTGTGTTTGATTTAGATGCAACAATAACCAAGAAAGAAATATTACCTGAAATTGCTCGCAGAATTGGAATAGAGCCTGAAATGCGTGAAATGACCGAGGCAGCAATGAGTGGAAATGCATCTTTTGAAAGCAGCTTTCGAGAGCGTGTAGCCTTATTGCAAGATATTCCAATAAACGAGATTCAGCAGATAGTAAGCGAAATTCCTTTGAATGACTTAATCGTTAATTTTATTACACAACACATTGAGCTGTGCCGCATTGTTACTGGCAATCTTGATGTTTGGATTTATAAGCTGCTTCAAAATTTAAGAATGGAAACAAGCTTCTTTTCCTCAAAAGGTATTGTCAAAAACAACAGGTTGATTTCTGTCAGCAAAGTAATTGATAAAGGAGCAATAGTAAAATCATTGCATAGTGCTTTTATCGCCATTGGTGACGGGCATAATGATTTGCCTATGATTTGTGCATCAGATATAGGGATTGGGTTTGGGGGAGTAAGGGAAATTGCGCCCTCTGTGCGAAGTGCTGCTGATTATAACGTATACACAGAGACAAGGCTTTGTGAAATTCTTGAGCAGTTTTTATAAGGAGGGTTATGTATTGAACTTATTAACCAACAACACAACTATATTTGCCACTACTGCCGGATTTGTATTAGACAGCATTTTGGGCGACCCACAAAATCCCTATCATCCCATTCGACTAATTGGTATTGTCATTGCCGGATTTATCCGTTTATATGAAAAGCTGAAACCGAAAAACAGTAAGCTGCAATTCATATTTGGTGCAGTGATGTCCCTTTTGGTAGTCTTATTATTCTATTTTGGGACAAAAATCCTTATAGATTTTACCTACCACATAAATATTATAGTGGGTGTAATAGTGGAGAGTATAGTCTGCTATTTTATTATTGCAGCTAAATCGCTCTACAATGAGAGTATACAGATACATAAATTACTTTCAGAAAGCGATTTAGCTGGTGCAAGAAGAAGATTATCGTTTATTGTAGGCAGGGATACTGAGAATTTAAGCGAAGAAAAGGTAATCAAGGCAACCGTGGAAACAGTATCCGAAAATCTGTCAGACGGAGTTATTGCGCCTTTGTTGTTCCTGTTTTTGGGAGGTGCTCCCCTTGGAATGGCTTATAAGGCTGTCAATACACTTGACTCTATGGTTGGCTATAGAAACGAAACCTATGAGTATTTTGGAAAATTTGCAGCAAGGCTTGATGATTTTGTAAACCTTATTCCTGCAAGGCTATCGGCTATGCTTATTATATGGGCAAGCTTATTTTGCAACAAGGATTTTAAGGGTGCAATCGCTGTATACCGCCGTGACAGATATAAGCACTTAAGCCCTAACTCAGCCCATACAGAAGCGGTCTGTGCAGGGGCACTAGGCATACAGCTTGGAGGAACAAGCACCTATAAAGGAAAAATTATAGAAAAACCGACTATCGGTGACAACAACCGTAACGCCGATATCAAAGATATCAAAGACTCATCTGTGCTTATGTATACGGCGGCAATCATTGCGCTTTTGCTTGGATTATTGTTATCGGTTTTATTGAGAGGGTGGCGTTATGTATAGATATGAACATGGCGGGGATATTCGATTTCAGAATCCTGCGGCATTGGATTTTTCAGCAAACATAAATCCTATGGGTATGCCGAGAGGTGTTGCCGAAGCTATAAAGGCTACTATACAAGATTGTAACGTATATCCCGATTCGTTTTCTACATTGTTACGAGAACAGATATCTGCTTACGAGGGCATTTCCAACGAGCATATTATATGCACAAACGGAGCTTCTGATTTGATTTTTCGCATTGCAAACGCATTGAAACCACAAAAGGCACTGGTGTTAGCTCCTACTTTTTCTGATTATGAAAGGGCGCTTACATCTGTCGGCTGTATTGTTTATCACCATTTATTGTATGAAGAAAACGGTTTTGACCTACAGGATGATATTCTGTCGTTACTTCAGACGCAGCATTTTGATTTGGTTTATATTTGTAATCCCAATAATCCCACAGGTTGTATTATTCCAAAAGAGCTAATGCTTGAAATAATAGATTTGTGTAAAAAAAGCAACTGCTTTGTTGCAATAGACGAGTGCTTTATGGATTTCGTGATAGGTCATGAGGGGTTAACGGTAAAGCCTCTAATAGTGGAATACAAGAATATTATTGTCATAAAGGCATTTACTAAAATATTTGCGCTTGCAGGTATTCGTCTTGGATATGGAATGTGTTCTGACGCACAGTTTATTGATAAATTATACTTCAACTCTCCCGACTGGAGTGTTTCTGCACTTGCACAAGCGGCTGGGATTGCTGCAATAAAAAATGCTGATAATTATTTGAAAG
>CAYWBF010000279.1:0-4040 GCA_964456085.1 uncultured Eubacteriales bacterium | reverse complement strand
ACGTTTAAGATTAAGTGGGCTAGGAGTGTTATTAATTAGAAACAATATAATATTTTGAAAGGCGGCGGCTATTTATTATAGTTAGGGAAGCGACTATATCTGATTACGAATATGTACACATGCTTAATGAACGCGACTTAGGTTATGAGTTTCCTGTGGAGGAAACAAAGCAGCGGCTTAGTTATATTCTTAGCCTGCCATCTGACAAAATATTTGTTGCGGAGCTTGAATCCAAGGTTGTGGGATATATTCATTTAAGCGGCTATGACCTGACGTATTCAAGGAGCTTAAAAAATATTATGGCTTTGGCTGTAGACCGAAGCTGCCGAAAAATGGGCGTTGGCAAAGCTCTTATTAACAATGGCGAAGAGTGGGCAAAAGCCAACGGTGCCTACGGTATTCGGCTGGTTTCTGGATTTAATAGACCGGACGCACATAAGTTTTACCTTGCTTGCGGCTATGCCAAAAGGAAGGAACAGGTTAATTTTATTAAAATGTTTGAATAGAAAAATGGCGGCACCCACTGAATATGTCGGAAGGGTACCGCCATTATTTTTTTGCCCAGCAAAAAAATAATTGTAACCTTAACAAAAAAAGCGGATTATATACATATGTATCCCACGCTCTATATTCGGATTTTTGGGAAAGAGGGGGGTTGGGGGAGAAAACCTTTTTTTGCCGTTTGAAAAAAGGTTTTCTCCCCCAAGGTCTTAATCTAAAATAAATTAAAATACAAAAAAGATAATCTCCCACAAGGGTTGGTGGTTATGACAAAACAGGAAAATGATGATTTCTTTTACCAGGTCTATGATAAGTTTAAAGCTACAGTGTATAAATATATTTATATAAGCCTTGATTTTAATGCAAACCTAGCCGATGATTGCATACAGGACGTGTTTGAGGCCGCCTACGGTAAGGTTGAAGCTCTGATACACCACCCTAACCCCGACGGCTTTTTAATCGTCACAGCCAGAAATTATATTAAAAAATATAAAGATTACCTTATAAAGCAGAGCAAAAGAACTGTGGCCTTAGACACTTATGAAACCTCACTGTGCTACCAACAGGATTTTGAGGAAGGAATAAATGATAGTCTTGACCTTGAATACCTTAAGCAGCTTTTTTTGTCCATGATAAGTGAGCAGGAATTGGGTTTATATAAAATGTTCTACGATGAGCAGCTTCCTGTGTCCAAAATATCAAAGGACTTATGTATAACAGAGAACAATGTTAAAGTTCGGCTGTACAGGCTGCGATTGAAAATAAAGGAAATGATAAAGGCTGAATTTGATAAGGAGGGCTTTTATGAAAGTAAACGGCTTTGACCGAAATGATATTTCTTATCCGCATGGTAAAAACCAAAGCAAACAGGCTAACAATGCATTTCAAGATATTTTTGACAAGAACACCAAAAATGAGCAGCACATGAACATAGGCACACGAAAACCACCTGTAGCCTCCTTACAAATTAATAAAGCAAGCTTACCACCGCCTAGCCTTATTGACACGGCAAACTTTAAGCATTTTTTAAAAACCGCCGTTAACTCTGCTGACATAGATTTAAAAAATGAAATCAACCACATCTGCTCTGACGAAACTGGAGAAAATATTGATACCTGTCTGCTGGAACAGCTAATGGACTTATACATTGAAAATAAAAAATTTTAGAAGGAAGGTTAAGCTTATGAACGTTCTAAACCGCCCCACTAATCACCTGACTGGACATATGGTTAATCGCAGAAGCCAGTCAAGCAATTCTGCAAAGGGTATACACAGCCAGCCAAATGGCAGTGGCTTCCATAGCGCACTTTATGAAAAAAGCAGTCAATGCAGCGAGCAGGAAATGGCTTATGAGGATTTTAAGGAGCTGCAACCATATTACAACCCTTTGAAATATAACTTCAACGAAGAAAATCTACGCCAAATTCAAGAGCAATGGTCACTTATTGTTTCACAGAAGCAGAAAAGTCAGGTAAGCCAAATAGAAAGCGCCTACGAGCTTTTAGGCATGAAGGAAAAGGCACCCACAAAATACGAGGATACTACAGCAACCGACAAGGCTCTTATATGGCTTAACAGCCAAAAAACTGCTGTAAATGACTTTGGCCCTCGGGGAACGTTCAGCATTATTTGCGCATATAGACTATTTCAAGTGGAAAACGGTACCTTCGGAACCCAGTATAATATTGATGAGACGGCGGCTGACCAAGCAAATACAAAGCTTTTTCTTACAAACTACTATTCTGACGAAGCAATTATGGAAAGAATTAATAATTTAGAGGCGCTGGGTGATATTGATAAGGATTTATTATTTCAGTATGAAAAGAAGCGCGGAGAAATGGAAATGGAATCCTTTGTAAAAAGCAATCAGCAGGTGATTGAGGAGATTTCAAGGCTTACGGCTATCCAGGTACAGAAAAAACTTGGTGCCGCCACTACAGATGAAGGTATGAGGTCTGATGAGTTAAATGCTTTAAAGGAATCCTTTGCCCAGTTGTTTAGTGAACTGCTGGATAAGGCCTATACGGGAATGAAAGATGGCTATGAAGGAAATATTGCAGACAAAACAAAGGAGGAATCTTATTTGGACAAGGATTTCAAGTTTACCGTTGAGGGTATAGAATACACTAGACTGCAGCTTGAGCAGCTGCTTAAACCTAAATATTATTAAGCTTGAAGCTTTATCCAAACAAAAATTACGGGGCTTATTGAATATTTTTCCTTCAATAAGCCCCGTTGTTATTTTACCAAATATTCTATCTAAACAAAGCCGACTGCGTAATAGGCCCGGCTACACCGTCTACCGTTAACCCATTATTACGCTGGAAGTCCCTTATGGCCGCTTCTGTTCTGTCTCCGAAAATGCCGTCGGGGTTTAACCTATACCCTTTTATATATAGCGCCGCTTGAATTAAATAAGTGATATTACCTCTTGCGCCTTTCCTAACCGGCCTTGTAGCAGCCTGTGTGGCTCTGCCGAATACTCCATCTACTGCCAGGTTGGCTCCAAACTGGCGATTTAATTCTGTTTGCAACCCCTTTACCAAAGCCTTTCTTGTTCTTGCTCCGGCTATACCGTCTACAGTGAGGCCGGTATTGTAGCGTTGGTTTAGGGTGGTCTGTATTTTTGCAACAACGGCATCTCCCACGGCGGAAGGTGCAGATGGTGTAGAAATGGGGAATTCCTGAACAATTCCTCCTACTATTGCATTGGCTATCTTGTTTACATCAAACCGTGCCATATCTTCTGGGCTATTGATGAAGGCTGTTTCTACAAGCACCGTAGGGGCGTTGGATAGGCGAATTATTCCAAGGGCGTCTTGGCCAAACATATTGGCTCTTGTTTTTATCCCTCTGTCGGCAAAGCCTAGGGCAACAATTCTGTCGTTTATTGCTTTGGCTAAGGCTTTGCCCTTGCCTGTGTCCTTTACGCTGTAGAAGGTTTCCGTACCGTTGCTGGGTGGGCCAGGGTTACTGTTTTGGTGTATCTCTACTACTGCATCTACGTTGCTTCTGTTGGCTAGACTGGCATCGGCTGTTATACTTCTGTTTACGTCTATTGTTCTGTTATTTATTACTTCATAGCCCCTTTGTCTTAAAAGATTTGTTACCTCGTTGGATAACGCTAGGTTTAAATCCTTTTCTTTCAAGCCGTTTCCCACAGCACCCCAGTCAGTGCCTCCATGGCCGGCATATACTGCAATTTTTGGCATTAATATTCCTCCTATTATTTCTATTTCTGAAAAATGTTTTCTAATTGAAGATATCAGAGAGTCGTCAGTTGAGGTTTTGGGGTAGCTAGGCTCCCCAAGACCCCTATTCTATATTATGTTGAATAAGCCTATATGGTTAAAGTTTGTACGAATTGACAACAAAAAGGCACCGACAAGAAAATGGTTTGAAAATACATTTTCTTGTCGGTGCCTTTTTTTAGTTTTTTATTTTTTAATTTTTTTCAGTGCAGGAGTTATGGTTTTTGGGGGAGCTGCACTCCCCCAAGCCCCCTAGCCTATCCCTTAACCGCGCCCATAGTAATCCCC
>CAYWBF010000278.1:0-4063 GCA_964456085.1 uncultured Eubacteriales bacterium | reverse complement strand
AGGGTTTTTGAAAAGTTAGCCAATGAAATGCGCATACTTTCTGCGAGCACTCCAAGCTCATCCTTGCTGGTATAGTTAATAGAAGAATCAAGTATTCCGTTGGAAAGGTTGTTAGCAGCCTTAACAAGCTCATCAATAGAGGTTTTTAGTGTCCTGGTAATTTGAATAACCACTACTAGAGATACTAAAATTGCCAACAAAGATGCGGAAAACAACAATGTATATGCTTTAGATTTAGCTTTCTGAGCAGAGGCTGTATGCAAGTCGTTTATGCTATCTAGTTCTTGTGAAAGCTCTGAAATAGTATCAGACATTTTTTTATAAACCGGCTGGTAATCATTCATAAAGATCTTAAATGCTTCTGCATTACCTTGAGATGAGTTAAGCTTCAAAAACCGGTCAATATTTACTCTTACGGAAGCCGCTTCGTCTATATCTACTATAAACTTGTCGAGTTTATCCTTTGAAAGAGAGGTTGTTTCCTTTAGCGTATTAATTGCAGAAATAATCTTCTCACGGTCAGCCTTTAGATTTTCTTGGGCATACTTCTCATATTCGGGGTCAAGTGTACCTATAGCGATAAGCAAATACCGCTGCATAGAAATCAAGTTTTGGCGCAACTCCCAAATCATCTGAGAATTTGGTATACTTTCTTTATTATAGGTTTGAATAACATTGTCCATATCCCCCATGCCTACAACAGCAGAAATAACTATCCCCATTAATAAAGCCACTACTATGCCAAAGCTTAAAAATAACTTTGTACTAATTTTTAGATTTTTCATTTTGTTCCCCCTAAATAGATTTATTTTTGCATATTAAATAATATTAAAACGTCAATGTGTACTTCTAGCCATAAGCTTTTCAAATTCATAGGTAGGCATAGGCTTTGCATAATAATATCCTTGTACAATATCGCACTTTACTTCTTTTAAAAAATTAATCTGCCCCTGTGTCTCTACCCCTTCTGCAACAGTATGTACTCCAAGCTGACGTGCCATATTCATTACGTTTAAAATTACTGTTTTTGCTTTGTCCTCGTACTTGTTGTTATCAAAAAAGCTTTTATCCATTTTAATAACGTCAACACATAAATTTTTTAACAAGCCTAGAGATGAATATCCCGTACCAAAATCATCTATAGAAAGGCAAAAGCCGTTTTCATGGAATTGTTGAAAAATATCTTGAAGAAGCTCCTCGTTGTTAATTATAGTTGATTCAGTAAGCTCAAGCTCAATATATTTTTTTGGAATAGAGTATTTGTTTACAATATCCTCAACGTCCTCCACAAATCTGTTGTTTAGCAAATGTAGCCTAGAAAAGTTTATTGAAATAGCAACAACTGGTTTGCCATCGTCTATCCAGCTTCTAAGAAGCTCACAAACACGCTCCAGCATATAAAAATCAAGTTTTGTAATAAATCCGTTTTTTTCAAACAAAGGTATAAATTGACCAGGCGATATAATACTTTTATCAGCTTTTTGCCAGCGAACAAGAGCCTCGGCACCTGCAATTTTTTCGTTCTTCAACATATATTTAGGTTGAAGATAAACAACAAATTCTTTATTTGCAAGAGCTTGATGCATTTTGTCTTCTACCTCAGCCTCATAAACAATACGTCTTTTAAAGTTCTCATCATAATCGCAAAGCTTAGAATGTTTTTGCTGCTTAGCCATTATGTGAGCAAGATTAACCTTCTGCAAAATGTCGTTTATGCTATTCTCGCCCTTTTCAATAAAATACCGACCATACTGAAAAGTGATTTTATGCTCAAATAAATTTAAGTTTTCCCTATAAAAACTTTCTTCAAAAAGCTGCTGAAAGCATTTATTATTATTTGCTTCCACCTCGTAAAGAGCAAGAAACCCATCGGCATGTATTCTTGCAAAACAAGCCACCCCTGATATTGATAAAGAAGAAAGTGATTTAGCTATATTTTTTAAAACATGGTCAGCTGTATCAAATCCAAACAAATCGTTAATAGCTTTAAATTGGTAAATATCAAACCTTATTAAAATATATTCTTTTTGAGGATTATCTTTTATTATCTTTAGAGCTTCCTTTCTAAAGCCTGAGCGGTTTAGAATTTTTGTTAATTCATCATAGTATGCAGCCTTGTAAAGCATATCTAAAACCTTTTTGCCATAAGCATTTTCCAATAATAGCAATTTTACCTTGTCATATTCCTCCTCCAGCTTCCTTTTGTTAACAAAAACCTCAATTTGATTCCGAACCCTAGCCAAAACAATAGCTGGCCTTAAGGGCTTCATAATATAGTCTGCCGCACCGCTTTTTAGGCCCTTTTCTTCATCAAATTCATTTATAAGCCCGGTTAAAAAAATAACTGGAATATGTGCAATCTCGTCTTCAGCTTTAATATCGTTAATTAAGTCAAAGCCGTTCACATTAGGCATAATAACATCTAGCAGTATAAGGGAAGGCTTTATTTTCTTTATGTTATTAATAACATCATTGCAATCCTCATAAGTAAACAGCTCATAATATGGTGACAAGATCTTCTTTAGCTCCAGAAGCATTACTTTGCTGTCGTCTATAGCAATTATTTTTTCTTTACTCATTTCCCTTCCTCCAATCAATACTTGTCAGAATGGGTTCTATTTGGCAAATATCTGATATTATCATGTTCGTTATGAATACGTTTCTCGTCGTAATTACAGTTAGCTTTAAAACAATCATTTTCGGATTGTAAACTTTGGTCATTAAGCTTAAACCTTTCAATTAAACTGTTAAGGGTGTGAGCTTGATTTGAAAGCTGCTTGCTTGCAGTTGCGCTTTCCTCGCTTGTGTATGAATTTGTTTGAATTACATTAGAAATCTGCTCAATTCCAATAGAAATTTGTTCAATAGCAACAGCCTGGTGCTCGGATGCAGTGGAAATGCTGCCTACAAGCTCCGTTGCTTGCTTTGAAAGGGCAGAAACCTCAAGCAGTGTACTAGCTGTTTTATTTGCAATTTTACTACCCTTTTCCACAGACAAAAGAGAGCTTGCAATAATTTCTTCAGTTGTTTTAACAGCCTCTGAGCTTTTACTTGCTAAATTTCGCACCTCTTCTGCAACGACTGCAAAGCCTCTACCAGCTTGGCCAGCTCTGGCTGCCTCTACTGCTGCGTTTAGAGCCAGTACATTCGTTTTAAGGGAAATATCTTCTATTGTTTTTATTATCTTGCTTATTTGTGAAGATTTATCCATTATTTCGTTCATAGCAGAGGTCATTTCGTTCATTTTTGCATTACTCACCATTAGCTTGGAGTCAGCCATTGCGGTAAGCTCATTGGCCTTTATTGCATTTTGTGAGCTTGTTTTTATTTCTTTAGAAATATCCTTTACTGTGCTAGAAAGCTCCTCAATAGAACTGGCTTGCTCAGCATTACCTCTAGCCAAAGCATTAGCTCCATCAGCAATTTTCCCTGAGCCGCTGGAAACCTGCTCTGAGGCTTGCTTAATTTGAGCAATAGTATGGTTTAGAGAGGTTACTATTCTTAATATTGCAGATTGAAGTTGTCCTATTTCATCTTGATACACAACATCTATTTCCCTGGTTAAATCTCCACCGGCTACTTCTAAAGCTTCCTCTGTTATTTTTGCTATAGGATTTTTTATCCTAATGGAAACCCATATTATTATTAAACATAAGACAATTAGTGATGCAATAAATATTGATACAATAAGTAGCTCTATAGGGACAACCATTTCTTCAACTTCGCTTCTGGGCATTTGAGTTATAATATGCCAGTTACCAGTGGCTATTGTTGAAGCTACACCTATATACTTCTCTTTGCTTTCAGTAAAATGAAAAAGACCACTTTTTTTCTCAAGCACCATTTGTTTAAAAACATTGTCTTGCTGAATATCTGCTATATTTTTAAACAAATAATTATTATTTGGATGATATACAATGCTTCCGTCAGAGGCTATTAAAGTGGAATACCCTTTCTTACCACCTTTTAGACTTTCAAGTAATGAAGGAAGGGTGTCAAGATTAATATCTACTCCAAATAAACCAATAACATGCTCTCCTGTTTCGTTAAAAACAGGGCTGAT